>CAYLWJ010000105.1:0-2342 GCA_964387355.1 uncultured Actinomycetota bacterium
GAATTATAGCCTTCAATAATACTAAAATATCTATTTTTTTGCCCATAATTTCTTAAAAGCTTTAATTTTTCATAAATTGCCTCACTGTTTGTAATAACAATTCCGCCATCACCAAAAGCGCCAAGATTTTTACTAGGGTAAAATGAAAAACACCCAGCATGGCCAAAACTGCCTACTTTTTTATTCTTAAAAACCGCCCCATGAGCTTGCGCACAATCTTCCACAACTTTTAGATTATAATAATTTGCAATTTCTAATATCCTATCCATCTGGCAAGGATTTCCATAAAGATGGACTGGAAGAATTACTTTTGTTTTTTTTGTTATTTTTGGCTTAATTAATTCAGGAGCAATATTATAAGTATCTTCATCAATATCAACAAAAACAGGTGTTGCGCCAATTGCTCTGACAGCAGCTACAGTAGGAACTGCTGTATTAGCCACTGTTATAACTTCATCCCCTTGTTTAACCCCAACTGCAATTAAAGCAAGCATAATTGCATCAGTTCCTGATGCAACACCAACACCATATTTGCAGCCACAATATCTTGAAAACTCTTCCTCAAATTTTAAGACGTTTTCACCAAGAATAAAGCTGCCTTTTTCCAAAACCCCTTTAACTGCTTCATCAATTTCTTTTTGATAAGCTATATATTGCCTTGATAGATTGCCAAACGGAATATTTAAAATTCTATTAAACTTACTTATCATTTTAAACCTCTTCTGCAAAACGAGGCTCAATTTTCTTAAAAACAAAGTATCCTAAAAAGAAAAAAGCAAAACTTACGCCTAAACAAATAAGGATTATATTTAGCGGTGGAATATGAAAACCTTCTGGATACTTTACATAATAAAAAATATTTCTATAAAATGTTGCAAAAACTGCCATTGGGTTTAACTGCATCCAAAATTGAAACCTTTCAGGAACCATTGAAAGCGGATAAATTATGGGTGTTCCAAAAAACCAAACCATCATTAAAATTGACACCAAATGCTGTAAATCTCTAAATAAAACATTAAGTGATGATATCAAAAGTGAAAATCCAGCAACAAAAAAAACCTCAATAAGAATAACTAAGGGCAGCAAATACAAATACATATAAAACTTATACTTAAATATTGACAAAACTATAAATAAAACAACAAGTTCAAGTAAAAAATTTACAAGATTGCTTAAAACTACAGATAATGGAATTATTTCTTTTGGAAAATATATTTTTTTTACTAAATTTGAATTAGAAATAATGCTTCCTGCACCATAGTTAACAGAGTTAGAAAAAAAATTAAAGGGAAGAAGTGCACATAATAAAAATATTGCAAACTCTTTTATACCTTGGCGAAGTACTATTGAGAAAACAAAAGAATAAACAAGCATAATAAGTATTGGGTTTAAAAGCGACCAGAAAAACCCAAGAACAGAGCCCCTGTATTTTACCTTTAGCTCTTTTTTAGTCAAGCTAAAAAGAAGTTCCCTATATGCAAATAGTTTTTTAAAATTTGAAAACATAAGCTAATATGCTCCTTTGCCGAAAATAACAACAGGTATTGTTTTTAAGATAATTTTTATGTCCATTTCAATAGACCAGTTCTGTATATAATATAAATCGAGCCTAGCCATTTCCTCAAAAGATAGATCGCTTCTACCACTTATCTGCCACAACCCAGTAATTCCTTGTTTTACATTCATCCTTTTTCTTTCCCATTCATTGTATTTTTCCACTTCACTTGGCAAAGGAGGCCTTGGACCAACAATACTTAACTCACCCTTTAATACGTTGATTACTTGAGGCAATTCATCTATAGAAAATTTCCTTAAAAACTTCCCTACTCTGGTAACCCTAGGATCTTTTTTTATTTTAAAAATTGGACCATCTGCTTCATTATATTTCAATAAATCTTTCAGTCTTTGCTCTGCATCAACATACATTGTCCTAAACTTATACATTTCAAATATTTTACAATCCTTTGTCATCCTCTTTTGTTTAAAAAAAACAGGGCCTTTAGAATCCAATTTGATTAATATACCAAATATTAAATAAATAGGTATAAAAAAAATAAAAATAATTATTCCAAGAGTATAGTCAATTAAATTCTTTAAAAACAAGTTTATTCCAAAAAACCCTATATTTGCGACTTGCATTAATGGAACTCCACCTATTTCTCTGAAGTTAACTCTTTTAAAAGAAAATTCAAAAAACCCTGGAAATAATAAAATATTAATATCCATACCTTTTAATTTTTCAATTATTTCAAGCAGCTCAAAATATTTATATTCAGGACCTGATATTATAATTCTCTTAATATCATGCATTTTTATTATTTCTTCTATATCTTGTATATATC
>CAYLWJ010000106.1:0-6769 GCA_964387355.1 uncultured Actinomycetota bacterium
AAGGAGGAACCATGCCCGCTTTAAGCCTTCAAAACGTTTTTTCAATAGAAAGCCATATCTATAAGCCGTATCAATTAAGCTTAACTTTTATTGTTATCACGAAATTTTAGATGCTAACTAATATTAAATATTTCTGGTAATTTTATTATTTAGTAGTATAATTTTTTAGTTTAATTTAATTTTTAGAATTAATTTAGGATTAAGTAATTTTAAATAATTACATTAACAAAATTTATAATATATATATGTTAATATAATTTATATTTTTATTGCAATTAAAAGAAATTTAATGTAAGGAGTTTTACTGTGAATATTTATAAAGAAGCATTAATTATGCACAAACAAGTGTCAGGAAAAATCGATGTTATATCAAAAGTAAAAACTGAAAATGAACATGATTTAGCTTTAGCTTACTCTCCTGGTGTTGCAGAGCCTTGTAGACATATCTTTAAAAATCCCGAGCTTTTAAATACTTATACGGGTAGATCTAATATGATTGCCGTAGTCTCAGATGGTTCAGCAGTATTAGGGCTTGGAAATATTGGGGCACGTGCTGCTCTTCCAGTTATGGAAGGGAAATGTGTTTTATTTAAACAATTTGGCGGTGTTTCTGCATTTCCACTTTGTATAGAAAGTCAGGATAATGATGTTATCGTAAATACTGTGAAAGTGCTAGAGCCATCTTTTTCAGGAATTAATCTTGAGGATATTGCTGCTCCAAGATGTTTTGAAATTGAAAACAGGTTAAAAAAAGAAACAAATATGCTTATATTTCATGATGACCAGCATGGTACAGCAATCGTTACGCTTGCAGGACTATTTAATGCTTTAAAGTTTTATAATTTGGATATAACTAAAGTGAAAATTGTGATGAACGGCGCTGGGGCTGCAGGGCATTCTATTGTTAGCTTGTTACATTATTTAGGTGCAAAAAATATTTTAATTTGTGATACTAAAGGAATAATTTATAAAGAAAGACCAGATTTAAATTTTGCAAAACAGCAAATTGCTCAGATGACTAATCCACAGAACATTAAAGGACAACTAATAGATGCTTTAATTGAAGCAGATGTTTTTATTGGAGTCTCTGTAGCTAACCAGTTAACTCCTGAAATGGTTTCTAAAATGCGAAAAAAACCTATTATATTTGCACTGGCAAATCCTGAACCTGAGATTTCTGTAGAACTTGCAAAAGAAATAGGCATTGAAATAATAGCAACTGGAAGGTCAGATTATCCAAACCAGGTAAATAATGTTTTAGCTTTCCCTGGAGTGTTTAGAGGAGCGCTTGATGCTAATGCTACTGATATTAATATGGAAATGAAGCTTGCCGCTGCAAAAGCTATTGCTTCAATTGTAGAAAAAGAGTTAAAGCCGGATTATATTATACCAAAACCTTTTGATCCTAGAGTTTTACCTGCTGTTGCAACTTCAGTTGCAGAAGCAGCAGTAAGAAGTGGAGTAGCATCAAAAGATACCGATCTTGACTGGATTGAATATAAAGCTAAAAATATTTTAAGAAAATAATTTACAGCATTAAAGTATTTTATAGCGCAATTTTATAAATATTTACAATGTCTTCTTGATTTAATTTCATAAAGTTGCCTATTGGTCCCCATTGAAGCTCTTTAGCAGCCATTTGTTCAAAATTCATTTTAACAATTTCCGATTCATTAATTTTTAATTCTCTTATCCTTGTTGGCAAATTTATTTCTTTTAAGAAATGTTCAAATTTTTCAATACCTGCAAGTGCAATATATTCATCAGAGCCAAAACAAGCGTCAACGCCCCACACCCTAACTGCAAACTGAACAAATCTTTTTACATTTTGTCTATAAACATATTTCATCCAAGCAGGAAATACAACAGAAAGAGCAGCTCCATGTGTAATGCCATATAATGCGCTTAGTTCATGTGCTAGTTTATGAGAAGCCCAGTCTTCAATTCTTCCAGTCCCAAGAATTCCATTGTGCGCAATTGTGCTTGCCCACATTAGCTCTGCTCTTGAATCATAATCTTCAGGATTTTTTAAAACTATTTTCACATTCTCAATTACTGATTTTATTGCTGCTTCACATAATCTATCAGTTAAATCAGATTTTTTTGTGGGAGTAAAATATCTCTCAAAAATATGAGACATGGTATCAAGTGCCCCGCATGCTGTCTGATAAGTATCAATCGAAAATGTAATTTCAGGATTTAAAATTGCAAATTTTGGAAGCATTAAACTGCTATGAAAGCCTTTCTTTAAAGCCATTTCTTCATTTGTTATAACTGTAACTACACTTGATTCACTCCCAGATGCTGGAACTGTTAATACTACGCCTAAACTCAGCGCAGAAGAAGGTTTTGCTTTCCCCATGAAAAAATCCCATACATCGCCAGAATATTGTGTTCCAATTGCAATTGCTTTTGCAGAATCAATAACGCTTCCTCCGCCTACGGCTAAAATAAAATCTATTTTGTTTTCCCTGCAAATTTTTATGCCTTCATTAACCATAGAAAGAGTTGGGTTTGGTTTAACTCCGGAAAGTTCATAAAAATTTATATTTTCTTCCCTTAAAGATTTTATAATTGTATTATATAAACCAATTTTTTTAATAGTTTCACCACCATAATGAAGCAATATTCTGTCTGAATATTTTTTTACTTCTTTTCCGACAGTTTTTTCAGTGCCTTTTCCAAAAATTATTTCTGTTGGGTTACAAAACCTAAAATTTTCCATTTTGCCTCCTAACTAAATTTTCAAATTAAAATATATATTAATTTATTAGTTAATTTATCTCAATATTAATCTCATTATTAATCTCATTATTAATCTCACCGTTAATTTTAGCCACTAAATTGTTAAATATTTTAATAGTATTAATTTTAGCAAACTAACTTATCAAAAGTTTTAGTATTGTAAATTTAATAAAACTTGTTTATATTAATTTAACCTTATTAATTTAATTTAATTTAATTTATTAAACTCTATTTAATATAATTTAATTTGTTTTAATTTAATTCAATTAAACTTAATTTAATTTAATCTATTTAATTAAATCTATATGATTTAATGTATAATAATTTAATGCAATTTATATAATTTATTAATTAGGAAAGGTTAATTAATGGATATAATTTGTTGTGGTGAAGCATTAATAGATTTTTTTGCAGTTCAATCTGGTAAAAATTTTAATGAAGTTGAAGAGTTTAAAAGAGTTGCTGGAGGTGCACCTGCAAATGTTTCTGTGGGTTGTGCTAAACTAGGCAAAAAATCTGCCTTTATTGGCAGAGTTGGCAATGATTATTTTGGCTTATATTTAAAAGAAACTTTACAAAAAAATAATGTAGATGTTAGTCAGATGCAGTTTGATAATTATGCAAGAACAGGCCTTGCTTTTATATCTCTGCCTACTTCAACAACAAGGGAATTTTTATTTTATAGAAACCCAAGTGCTGATATGAATTTAGATTTTAATATGTTAGATAAGAATTTTATAAAAAACACAAAAATTTTTCATTTTGGTTCAATTACATTAATTAATGAACCTGCTAAATCATCAACGATAAAAGCAGTAAAGCTTGCAAAAAAATCAGGAGCAGTAATATCTTATGACCCAAATTTAAGGATTAATTTATGGGCTGATGCTAGTTTAGCCAAAAAAGTAATTCTTAATGCTTTAAAATATGCAGATTTTTTGAAGTGCAATGATGAAGAGCTAGTGTTTCTAACTGAAATAAATGATATTAAAAAAGCGTGCCAAAAAATATTAAAGCTTGGTCCAAAATTGTGTGCTATTACACTTGGAGCAAAAGGTTCTCTGATTGCTGGTTTAAAATTTAATGAATTTTTGCCCATAATTGATGTTAAGACTATTGACAGCACAGGGTGTGGAGATAGTTTTGTAGCTGGCTTTTTGTCAAAAATGGTTGAAAAATTAGATGTTAAACAATTTGATAGTTTTAGCAAGCTTATTTGTAATAAAGATGAAATAATTAAAATTGCAAAATTTGCAACAGCGGCAGCTTCAATTACATCAACAAGGATTGGCGTTATCCCATCTTTGCCTAAGTTAGAAGAAGTGGTTAAGTTTATGAGTGAAAAAAATTTTTAATATACTTTTTAAAATATTTACATTCAATTAATATTAATTAAACTGTATAATATACAAACTATATAAAAATATAAACAAATTATATAACACACAGTTGCTGTAATGTGTGTGAGTATTTGTTATTGATAAGCATGTAATTCTATTGATGTTTAATAATCATCTTTTACTATTATATGTTTAAAGCAAATTTAACTTAGTTTTAGGAAGATAGTTTTAGGTAGTATAAATAAATTAAATAAAGTAATTAATTTATAAAAAATATAAAGAAATATAAAAAATATAAATTTAAAACGAAAATGAGAATAAAGGAAAATTGATGAAAAAAATTTTAAGATTATTATTTTCAAAAAAAATTAAAAAATCATCTGCTGTAATCCCTTTTTTAGTTATTTTTTTAATTTTGATTTTTTTTAATCTTATTGGATGCACAAACAGCGAGCAGGCATTTGTTACTGTGCCCACTGCTATTGACACCTCACCTGTTGAAACTACCTTAATTGAGCTGCCTCAAACAAGTCAGATTGAAGAGGAAAAGACTGCATCAAATTTTGAATTATTATATGTTCCAAAAATTATGCCAACTACTGAACTTGGAAACATTCCCTGGTTTAGCACAATAAAAAATGGTCTTGAAAAATGTGCCCAGGACTATGGTTTTAAAGTCACGGTTATAGGTCCGCCAAAATTTAATTCAGCAATGCAGGCACAAATTATACTCGATAATATAGGAAAGAATTTTGATGCAATAATTGTTAGCCCAATTGAGGAAGAAATTATTGATTCTGCTTTTGAACGTGCAGGCAAGGCAGGAATATTAACTTTTAGTAATGAAGGTTATAATCTAAAAAATATTATTTTTGATATTGAAGCAATGTCAAACATTGATTTTGGAAATGCTATAATGAAAAAGGGCATTGACTATGCAGGTGGACAAGGAAAATATTTAGTTTCAGTAGGTTTTTTAACTTCTTATATCCAAAATCAGTGGGCAGATGCGGAAATTCAATACCAAAAAGAAAAAGCAAGCTCAATGATAAATATTTTAGGAACACAAAAAGGTCAAGATAGGTTTGAGGATAATGAAGACCAAAAAGTTGCAGTTGAAAAATTGACATCTTTTTTTGACAATAATAAAGATTTAAAACTTGTAGTAGGTAATTCTGCAATAACTTCTATATCTGCTGGAGAAGTTATATCTAAGAAAAAATTAAAAGGTAAAGTTAGTTATGTTGGTGTGGGTCTTCCAATTGCATTAAATAAGTATATTTTAAATGGGGTTCTTCAGGAAGGATTTTTCTGGGATCCATATAATTTAGGATATTCTATGGGTTATATTGCTTTTAAAAGTTGGATGGCGAACGGCAGTAAAGACAATTTGGATTTTGACAGTATTAATAGTATTAATAACAGTATTGGAGGTAGTGTTAAAAATCCAAGTGGAAATAAAATAGACGGTTATGAAGAACTTCAAATAATAAAAAATGAAAAGGGCGCAAGCGTTATTTTCGGCAGTGCTATTGAATCAGTAAATATTAAAAATTTAGAAGAGTGGAATAATAAATTTGCAGAATATGGATGGCCAAAGCCTTAAAAAGATGCCCTTACAATTAATAAAAAGATGCCCCAAGCATTAAATATTTTTTTGGCAAAAGTAAATTTTTTAGCAAAAGCAAAAGCATATATTATTATTACTAAACCAAGGCTAGTTGTCCTTCTTTATTTTACCGGACTAGCCTCTATTCTTATTGCCTCAAGTATATATGGATTTTACTGGCAGAAAATTACTTTAATTTCAATTTCTATTATTTTATCTGTCATGGGTTCAAATGCTACAACTGCTTACATTGATAGAGAAATGGACTCTGTAATGTCCAGAACGGTTAAAAGGCCTGTTCCAACGGGGATTATAAAACCAGCTGTTAATGCTTTAATTTTTGGAACTGCGTTAGTAGTAATTGGTATTGTTCTTGCTGGGTTGGTTAATTTATTTGCAGCTATTTTTATTTTTTTAGGTTTTCTTGACAGTGCTGTAATATATAATGCATTGACTAAAAAAAAGCTTTCAATAAATATTTTACTTGGTGCTCCTGCTGGGGGAATGCCTATTTTTGCTGGGTGGACTGCTATATCAGGCGGAAAAATAGATTTAATTTCGGTGCTGATGTTTTTCCTAGTTATGTTGTGGACTCCTATGCATATCTGGAGCCTAGCTTATTTTTATAAAAATGATTATAAAAAAGCTAATGTTCCAATGCTTCCTGTTATAATAAAAGATAAGATTTTTTTTATTTTACTTACTGTTTTAAATTTTTTGCTTATATTTTTTTCGGTTTTTATTGCTTTTTATTTTAAGCTTAGTCTTATTTACATAATTTTTTCAGTAGTTTTTGGTGCTGTAATAATTACTTTAAGTTTTATTTTAATTATTACTAATAAAGCAATTTATGCTTGGATATTATTTAAATTCTCAAGCCCTTATCTTGGTGCAGTTTTTTTAATTTTAATAATTGAATATTTAGTTTTAAAATAAAGCTTAAAATAAAATAAGTTTACTGCTATTAAAATGTTATTAAAATAAAAGATATATAAAAATTGATATTTGAAAACAAACCCTAAAAATAATTAAATTCTAATAATATTTGAATATTTGTGTATTTATTAATATGTAT
>CAYLWJ010000107.1:0-72428 GCA_964387355.1 uncultured Actinomycetota bacterium
ATTATATATATTAATATTAGGCCTAAGTTTATCAATATTATTAGGCTTATTAAGTTTATTAGGTTTAAATTCATTATTGAATTTTAACTTTAACAATTTAATAAGCTTTTCGAGTACATCATTAAAATAAATTATTGCAAAAACTGAAGCAAATGAAAGCCAAAACCCAGAATCATTAAAATAATCAACATTAATTAAAAGCAAAACTATAAATGCAAAGCATAATATAAATTTCTTATTTAACTCTCTGTTCCAGTACCTTGCTAAAAGAATAATTACAGCCATGACTGTTGCCCTTAAAACAGATGCTTTTTGGCCAACTATAAAATTATATAAAAAGACAACTAACAACAATAAGAAAAGAAAAATAGTATTTTTAAAAAGCTCCTTTTTTATTTTCAAAATCCAATTAAGAAAATTATTTAGAAAAACGATAAAAAAAGAAATATGCAGTCCCGATATTGCAAGAATATGATATATTCCACTCTTTCTGAAATCATCTTTTATACTTTTATTAAGATTGTTAGTATTTCCTAAAAATACTGCCTCACAAAATGCTGCATTGTTAAAATTTAAACTTTTATAATACAAGTGTGAAAAACATATATAAAATTTTTGGCGCATTATATAAATTTTATCTAATATACTGTCTGGGACCACTTTTTCAATACAAGTTGTATAAGAAATAATTTTTACATCCTGACTTACAGAAAAGTTTTTAATAATTAAAAAATCATCTCGTAATATGTTTTTATAATTTTCATTGCTTTTAGATTTTATAGTTATATATATACTTTCATTAAGATTATCTATTAAAACATCATTGATTTTTGCCTTTTTTATTAAAAATAAAAAATATTGGCAATTTTTTTTCTTTTTTACATGGCTTGAAACCCTTCCAAAAATAAAGTCTTTTTGTGATACTTGAGTTCTATCAACAATTAATTTAAAAACATCTTTATTAGTTTTTGCGCTTTTATTTAAATTTATTAAAAGCCCAGTTATTCCCATTAAAATCACTGAAAAAACGACTGCAGTTAAAAATAATAAATTCTTACTTGTGGACGGTATTTTTTTATCTACAAATTTTAATTTATAAGAAATAAACACAAAAACAATTAAAAAGATAAATAAAAAAATTAAGATAACTATAATAATATTTATTAAAAATTTAATTTCGCTAGATAAGTTTTCAAATTTTAATTTTGCTAAATAAATTCCTCCTGCTAGTGAAAAAACCCAAAGAACAAAATAATTTTTATATATATATTGTATTAAAAAATTACTTAAGGAAAACATGCCAATTTTTTTAAAAATCAATCCATATATCATACGAGATTAAACCTTAATTAAGTCTTTTATTGAATTAAACTTTTTATCACCTATTCCTTTAACATTTTTTATTTGCTCTATATTTTTAAAATTTCCATAATTTTTTCTATACTCAATAATATTTATTGCAATTTTTTCTCCAATACCGGGTAAAAGTTCGAGCTCCTCTAAAGTTGCTAAATTTATATTTATCAATTGATTAAATTCATCTGAATTTTTCTGCTGGCTTGTTATATTATTAGCATCATTATTAGCATCAGCGTTATCACTTTTACTGCTATTTATTGAGGAAGTGTTAACAGATTTTATTAAAGTACTACAAAGTGAATTATTTTTAACAATCTCAAGAACTGAAATGTCCATATCTTCAATTTCCTGCTTAGAAGGTATGTAAACCATATCCTGGTCATTAAGTTTCAAAGCCAAATTTACAACCTCCAAACAGGCTTCTTTATCTGCTCCACCTGCAATTTTTAATAAATCAGCAATTCTAGCTTCTTTTGATAGCTCATAAACACCTGGATTTAATACACTTCCACATATATAAGCTTTAATTTGGTCATTTTCTAAGTTATCAGTATAATAATTTTCCATATTGTTTTCGTTTTCCATATTTTTCCCGCTACTATTTAAACCATTATCCAAAACAGAATTACTTTTGGAATTTAAATAAGAAGCAGAATCACTTTTTGAATTTACAGGTGAACTGCTATCATAGTGTTTATCTTCTGAGTCACTTCCTGAAGAAGTTTTACCTAAATTATTTAAATCCTTTTCATTATTTTTTTCTATATCTGAATAATAACTCTTTAAAATATTTTCTTTTACTTTTATTTGCTTTTTTTGATAAAAATATATACCAACAGCCGTAAGCGAAATAATAATTACCAGCATAAATATGGCAATAAAGTAATGCTTCTCCCTACTGTATACAATCCTTTCTAATGCAAATTTTATTTTTAATAATTTTTCTTTAATGTCTATAAAATTAAGCATCTCTAATTTTTAAGTTTAAAATTTTAAGTTATTAAATTTTAATTTTTATTATTTTTAAAATACATTAATACATATTTAATTTTTGATATATTTATTTATTTATATTATAGCATAAATATATATATTATAAAGCCCTTTTTTATTTTTATATTATTTCTTATATCATTCTTTTTTGTTTTTATTTTTTTCCCCTATATTTATTCCTTATTTTATATTTCTTTATTCTATATAAATTGTTTTAAAAATTTTAAGCAATACAACTAAATTAAAGAAAACGAATAGACATAATTAACCTAAAACGAAAAATAAAATATCCTAGCTTTAAATAAAAAATTAACAACAACAACAATAATAATAATGATGATGATAATAAAATTTAAAACGAAAATTTTGTTTATAAATAACATTTATTTATAAAAAACTTGACAAAAAATTTATAAAATTTAAAATTACAATATATAAAAATATTGATATATATTTATATGTTTATAGACTCAATATTTTTCCTAAATATCTAATATATGTTTAATCTAAGATCTAATATCTAAGATCTAAGAATTTAATAAAAAAAATTATTATAATTTAAAAAAACTACTGGAGGGTTAATTTTAATGAAAAAAAACGCTAAATTGGAACTTATAAAGGAATTTAACGATAGAATCTCCTTTGAACTAACCGAAAGAAAAATCTACAGTCATGACATTGCTTCAATTCCCAGCATTATTAAACCATTATTAGGCAGCAAAGTAGCCGAAGCAGTTGTCCAGCCTATTTCTGAAGAAGAACTTATATTTTTAACTAAATGGGCATCTGAAAATAAAATTGCACTAGTCCCTAGAGGAAAAGCAACATCTGGGTATGGTGGTGTACTACCATTAAAAAGAAGTATTATAGTTGATTTTTTTAGGATGAATAAAATTATTAATATTAATAAACAAAATAATACTGTAACTGTTCAACCAGGAATAATTTGGGAAAAATTAGATAAAGAGTTAAAAAAACATGGACTAGCTTTAAGGCTTTACCCTTCAAGCTATCCTGGCTCTACAGTTGGTGGTTGGTTTGCTCAAGGTGGTGCAGGTATTGGGTCATATGAATTTGGATTTTTTAAAGAAAATGTTGAAAGTATAAAAATTGTTTTGCCAAATGGCAATGTAGAAAAATTTGAAAAAGAAAATTTAGATTTAATTTCAGAAGCCGAAGGAATTACAGGTTTTATAAGTGAAATAACTTTTAAAGTTATGCCATTTGAAGAATTAGAGATTTTAGCAGTTTCAACACCTGATGTTTATAATTTACAAAAGTTCTTAAGTCTAATTATTGATTTTAAAATTCCAATTTGGTCTGTTCTTTTTATTAACCCAAAAATGGCTGAGTTAAAAAATCAAACTCCACCAAAAGAACATGTTCATTTTAATTCAGACAATAAAATCGACAATAAAAGTACTTTAACAGATGAAATAATTTTACCAGAAAGCTATATTTCCACTCTAGCTTTTCCTAAAAAAAGCAGCAGTCAAGTTAAAGATGGCCTTGAAAGTATTCTAAATGAAACAAATTCAACTCTACTTAGCAGTAATATAGCTCAACACGAATGGGAAAACCGCTTTAATACTATGGTAGTAAAAAGGCTTGGACCTAGCATGGTTCCTTCTGAATTTATCATACCTCTTAATAAGTTAGGAGATACCCTTACAGAAATCATAACAAAGGTAAAGCAGCCAATTATTAAAGAAGGCATGGTTATAAAAAGAGACCAAAGTGGCAAGTCTGAAGTTGTAATACTTGGCTTTATACCCAGTGATGAAAGAAAATTTAGTTATAACTTTGTGTTTGCATTAACTCTTACAATTTTAAAAATAGCACAAAAAAATAACGGCAGACCTTACTCAACCGGATTGTATTTTGCAAATAAAGCTCAGATGGTTTTGGGTAAGGAAAGACTCCAGAAATTGCTAAATTTTAAAAATGAAGTTGACCCATTTAACATTTTAAATCCAAATAAAGTTTTTGGACTTGGCAGAGTAAATTTATTAATGAAAACTGCTGAAACCTTAGAACCCTTAATTAAGCCAATTGCCAATAGGGTTATAACAAATATTGGGCAACGATTTGATAAAAAAGACATAAAAGACATTCCCGCTGACGTTGCATGGTATGCATACTGCTGTTCTCAGTGCGGGTATTGTGTCCCAGAGTGCGACCAATTTTATGGAAGAGGCTGGGAAAGCCAAAGCCCACGAGGCAGGTGGTATTGGCTAAGGTTATATTTAGAAGGTAAAGAAAAATGGTCGCAAAAAATGGTGGACTCCTTTTTAGCATGTACAACCTGTGAACTTTGCAATCTTAAATGCTCTGTAAACCTTCCAATAGAACCATCATGGATGAAAATGAGAGGACGTTTAATTCATGATGAGCATAAAATGACAATTCCTCCTTTTGAAATGATGGCTGCAGCATTAAATAGAAATGGAGACATTTGGGCTGGATACAGAGAAAATAGAGAGAAATGGTTTCCTCAAGATTTAAAGGAAAAACATTATAATCCAAATATTAAAAAAGATACCATATATTTTGCTGGGTGTACTGCAAGCTATGTTGAAAATGATATAGCAATGGCAACAGTAAGACTGCTTGACAGCGCTGGAGTTGATTTTGATTATTTAGGAACAGAAGAGAATTGCTGCGGCATACCAATGCTAGTAGCAGGAAAATGGGATGATTTTATAAATACAATGAAAAACAATATAGAAGCAGTAAAAAGCAGAGGTGCTTCAACTGTAATAGCATCTTGTCCTGCCTGTGATATGATGTGGAGAACTGTTTATGTCCAATGGGCAAAAAAATTGGGGCTTGAATATAATATTAAGGCAAAACATTATAGTGAAGTTATTGCAGAAAAAATTAGAAATAAAGAATTCCATTTCCCTCAAAAAGCAGAACTTAAAGAAAAAATCAATGTTACTTGGCATGATTCCTGCCATATTGGACGAGCCTCTGGTGTTTATGATCCACCAAGGGAAATTATAAAAGCTATTCCAAATGTTAATTTAATTGAAATGGAAAATAATAAAGAAAATGCTCACTGTTGCGGTAGCGTCCTAACTTTAATTAAAGAACCTCCAGTAGCAGCAGAAGTAGGAAAAATTAGGCTAGATGAAGCAGTAGAATGCGGAGCTGAAAAAGTATTATCACTTTGCCCATGCTGTGAATTTCAATTTAGGGTAACAAAGGAAAAAAAGAATATAAATTTAGAAATAGTTGATTTAGCAAGATTTGCATCCAAAGCTCTAGGCTATGATTTTCCTGAGCCAAACCCTGAAGTTCAGCGACAATGGGCTGTTTTTGAAGCCATGATTTCTCTTATGAGCCCAGAAGGCTTTGCATCCGTAATGAAAAGTATGTGGCCTCAGCTGATTTCAGCAATGCCTTTAAAAATGGGCTCAATGATGAAGCTCATGGGAAAAATTCCAGGCGCGCTTAAAATGATGAAACCTCTTTTCCCAGTTTTATTTCCAATACTTTTACCCAAGATGATGCCAAAAGTAATGGGTACTATGCTAAAAATCATATCAGATAAAATACCAATGCCTGATTATATGCTTGAACAGATGCCAGAGCTAATGCCAAGAGTTATGGATAATTTAATGCCCCATATGATTGGAGATGTTATCCCGCTTGTTGCAGATGATATGATAAATTATCTTCAAAATAAAAAATAAGAAAAGATAAAAGTATATTTATAGAGATACATTATAAAGGTATATTTTTTAAAAGGTATATTTATATATAGATACATATTTTCCGAATTTGCTGAAAAAATCGCTGAATTTGCCAATCTAGCTGGACTAACTGAATTTGAAAATTTATTTACTGAAGATGTAACTTCCAATTTATATCAACCCATTTGTTTTTATTAACGCTTTCGAGTATAGCATCAATTATTACCATAATTTTATACCCTTCTTCAAAAGTTGGAAAGTCAGGAACAATACCCTTATCTGCTCCATCATTTTTAATATATTCATAAATTCTAGACATAATGTTTTTCCATGAATCTCCATAACCTTCAGTAAGCCCGCCTGAAAATGCACTGTACTTTCTAGAGTTTTGGCTCATAAGATTTGGGTCTTTAAACAATATTTCATTAGGTTTGGATCTATTACCAATCCATAATTTATTTGGCTCTTCTCCATGCCATGAAATGCTTTTATCTAAGCCAATAATTTCCCATTCAATTCGTTGTTTTCTTCCTGGACAAACTTGTGCAGCCATTAAAACACCTTTAATGTTATCTTCAAATTTAAACATAACTGTTGCATGATCTTCTGTATCCACCCTTATTTCTTCATACTCGCCAGGTTTTAATTCTCTTTCCTCAAAAGTTGTAATTCTTATTGTAGGCTTTTTTCTTATTGGAATGAAAGTAGTAATATCTCCAAAAACTGAAATTATTTTTTTGCCTAAAATCATTTGAACCATCTGCATCCAATGAGAAGCTATATCTGATAGTACCCTTGAGCTTCCCTGATACTTTGCTTCAACTCTCCAGTTGTAATCACTGTCTCTTGAAAGCCAGTCCTGCATATATCTGCCAAATACAAGATTAATTTTTCCTAGATCTCCTTTCTTAACTATTTCCTTAGCTTCTTGAACCATTGGATAAAAACCCATATTAAATGTTGTTGCATTAACAACATTTGCTTTTTTTGCTAGTTCTACTAAGTGTCTTGCTTCTTTTAAGTCCATAGAGAGCGGTTTTTCACAAATTACATGTTTTCTTGCCTCAAGGCATGCTTTTGATACAGGATAATGAAGATTATTAGAACATGTAACATGCACAACATCAATTTCAGGGTCATTAACTAAATCTTGCCAGTTTCCATATGCTTTAGGTATATTTAACTGTCTAGCTGCTAAATTGGCTGTCTCTTGATTAATTTCAGCTACAGCTAAAATTTCTGGATAACCAAGTCTTCTTACGCTTTCAATATGAACTGGACCAATAAAGCCAGCCCCTACAAACCCTACTCTTATTCTATCCATAAGAACTCCTTATATTGTTATATAAAATTAAAATTATGGTAAAAAATTATTTATTTTGACATTTAAGTATTATAATGCAAATATTAAATAAGTTTAATAGCTTTAATTTAGTAATATATTTAAGTAAAATAGATAAAAATAACAGTATTATTACAGAATATAAATATATAATATAGTTTTATTGTAAAAATATTAAATTAAATTAAATTAAATTAATTAGATTAAGTTAACAAAGATAGTAAAGGAGTTGATTATAATGACTGAATTGCAAAAAAAAATTGAAAAGAAACTTAAAGAAGCAAAGGTCGATTTTGTTTGTGAATATATGGGAATAGACTTTTTTAAAATTTTCATAGAACCTTATGAAAATTGGGATAAAGACCCATACGAAAACCACATTTGGAAAATAACAAAGTCTTCCAAGGTTGGCTATACAATAAGTGCAATACCCCCAAGTAATATGTTTAATGAAATCCCATGGGAAGAATGGTTCCCGGAAAATGGGAAAAACAACCACTTCCTCTTGTATACAGTTAAAAAGGAAAACTCTACAGGCCAATGGAAGGGAGAACTTGATGATAAAGACCATCCTTCAGAAGTTTTAGGCTACCAATGGTACTTTGTACCTGATGATAATTTGGTCCCACTGCTTCTCAGGAAAAAATAAAACAATATCGATTTTTTATAAAAATAATTATAAAATTGAAAAATACTAAACATAAAAGCAATTCTAGCCAAAGCAGTTTTAATATAATTTAGTAAATATGTTTTAGTATTTTTAGTATTAAATATAATAAAATAAATTAAATAACTAATTAAACAATTAACTAAGTAACCAACTAGATAACTAATATGAAACTTATTACAAGAGATACAGATTACTCAATTAGAGCATTAATTTATATTGCTCAAAATAACAATCGTATAACTTCAATAACAGAATTGGTAAAAAAATTAGATACCCCAAGACCATTTTTAAGAAAAATTCTTCAAATTTTAAGCAATAATAATATTTTAGAGTCTTATAAAGGTAAAAATGGTGGTTTTAAACTTGCTAAAAAACCTGAGGAAATATATCTTTTAGATTTAATAGAAATATTTCAGGGTAAATTTAAGATAAATGAATGTCTATTTAAGAAAAAAATCTGCCCAGACCAAGCAAACTGCAGATTAAAATATAAGCTTGATGAAATAGAAAAACTTGTTGAACGTAAAATAAAAGAAATTAACCTCCAATCATTGTTAGCTGCAGATAAACAATAACTTTGATTGACTGCAATACTGCTAAATATTGATTGCAATATTTACTCTATTACTCTATTTTACAACAATATTTACCAGCTTATCAGGAACAGTTACAATCTTTAAAATCTTTTTACCTTCAATAAATTTTAAAACTTTATCGCTCCTTAATGCTTGCTCTTTAAGTTCAGCCTCAGATGCGCCTGCAGGTAATTCTTTCTTATCCCTTAATTTTCCATTTACCTGAAATACAATAGTTAATAGTTCCTGTTTTGCAATTTCTTCATCAAATTCTGGCCATTTTTGCCTATGTATGCTAACTGGCATTCCAAACAAATGCCATAACTCTTCAGTTATAAAAGGAGCAATAGGTGAAAGAAGCTGAAGAATTTTTAAACTTACTTCAAATAATAGATCAGGATTTTTATTCAAATCATCTACTTCTTCATTGTATTTATTAATGGAATTTGTCAGCTCCATTATTGCACTAATTGCAGTATTAAAATTAAATCTATTTAAAATATCAAAAGTTACTTTTTTTATCGTTTGATGAAGCTTTCTAAAAAGCTCCTTGTCATTAGCCGATATTTTATTTGACTTAAAATCTTTCCTTAAATTTTGCTCTATTTGTTCTAATTGCTCTAATCGTTTTAAATATCCTAGCTGTTCAACTGGTTCACGCTGCTTTTCTTGCGTAGGCTGCTTTTCTTGTATAAGTAGCTTATCTCGTTGATTCTGCTTAAGCTGAACTTGTTGTCTAAGCTGTTCCTTATTTTCTAACTGTTCTTGCTGTTTAAACTGACTCTCTATAATTGTATTAATTGTATTGCTTTTTCCATCATTATTTTTTATAAAATATAGATTTTCACTAATTATTCTCCAAAACCTTTTTAAAAATCTATTGGCTCCTTCTACACCTGTATCACTCCAATCAACCATTGAATCTGCAGGCCCTATAAACAATATATATAACCTTAGGGTATCTGCACCATACTTATTATATATCTCAGACGGATTTACAATATTGCCCTTTGACTTTGACATTTTTTGTCCGCCTAATGTAACAATTCCATGAGGGTAGTATTTTGTAAATGGCTCTTTAAAATCAACTAGTCCAGCATCAAATAATACTTTTGTAAAAAAACGGGCATAAATTAAATGCATTGTTGCATGTTCAATCCCGCCAATGTACTGGTCCACTGGCATCCAATACTTTACAGAATCTTTACTAAAAGCTGTATTATTTTCATGCGGACTGCAATACCTTAAAAAATACCATGAAGAACAAACAAAAGTGTCCATTGTATCAGTTTCTCTTTTTGCTTTACCTTTACACTTTGGACAAGTGGTGTTAACAAAATCTTCACAATACAAAAGTGGTGAAAGTCCAGTTGGTCTAAAGTCAACATTATAAGGAAGCAACACAGGCAAATCTTTTTCAGGAACCGGGACTATACCGCATTTATCACAATAAATTATTGGTATGGGCGCTCCCCAGTATCTTTGCCTTGAAATAAGCCAATCTTTTAACTTATAATTTACTTCAAAATCACCAATAGCCTTTTCCTTTAAAAACTTGGTAATCTCTTTTTTACCAAGCTCTGAAGACATTCCACTAAACTTTCCAGAATTAATCATTATACCTTTTTCAACATAAGCTTCATTTAATGAATCCGAAGGCTTTCCGTCGGGAGAAATCACCTGTCTTATTGGTATTTTATATTTTTTTGCAAATTCAAAATCCCTAGAATCATGTGCAGGAACAGCCATAACAGCGCCTGTACCATACTCAAGAAGAACATAATTTGCAATCCAAACTGGAACTCTTTCATTATTTACTGGGTTTATAACATACCGCCCTGTAAAACAGCCAATTTTTTCAGCTTCAGTTGAACCTCTTTCAATATCTGTCTGCCTAGAAATAATATCTTTAATTTTTTCAACTTCTGCCTTTCTTTCACTATCAACAACAATCTTATCAACTAATGGATGTTCGGGGGCAAGGATAAAAAAGGTGACTCCAAAAAGTGTATCAGGCCTTGTTGTAAATACAGGAATTTCAATATCGCCATCAATACCCTCAATATTATCATTGCTTTCTTGATTGAGGTTGTTATTAATTTCTTCAGATTTAATTTTTTCTAATTTAAAAACTACTCTTGCACCTTCGCTTCTTCCAATCCAGTTTTGCTGAATAGTAAGAACTCTTTCTGGCCACCCGTCCTTAATAATTTCCATATCATCTAATAGCCTTTGTGCATAATTAGTTATTTTAAAAAACCATTGTGAAAGAGTCCTTCTTCTTACTGGATTATCACATCTTTCGCATTTCCCATCTATAACCTGCTCATTTGCAAGAACAGTTTGACATGAATCACACCAGTTAACTGGGCCTTCCTTTTTTTCAGCAAGTCCCATTTTATATAAAAGTAAAAAAAGCCATTGCGTCCATTTATAATAATCTGGTTCACTTGTAATTATTTCATCCTCAAAATTATAGGTCATACCCATTCTTTTAAGAGCTTTCCGCATCTTCTCAATATTTGCCATTGTGCTATCTTTTGGATGAATTCCATTTTTAATTGCAGCATTTTCAGCAGGTAGACCAAATGCATCATATCCAATTGGGTGTAAAACATTATAGCCTTTTCTTGAGAATATTCTTGCCAGTACATCGCCAATTGTATAATTTCTAGCATGGCCCATATGAGGCTCGCCAGATGGATATGGAAACATTTCAAGGATATAATATTTTATTAATTTATCTGGAAGGTCATTGTTTTTAATTTCAAGGACATTTGTTTTATTTTCTTCCCAAACCTTAAGCCATTTTTGTTCTATCTTTTCTGGAATATACTCAAGGTATTTTTGCTTTATTTTTTTTCCAAAATTGTCTATTTCATAGCTTTTTTTTTCTGAATCTTTTATATCCAATTTCTTTCTTTCCAGCCTATTGTTTCAAATTTTTCTAACCAATTTCTAGTTTTATTTCTAGTTTTTATTTAAACTTTTATTTAAATTTTTATTTGTAAAAAAACATTTGCTTTTTGTATTTTTAATTTTAATTTAGCTTCTCTTTACATATTTAAGCAATTTAGCTTCTTTTTGTGTAGAATCTCAAAGCTTTAGAATCTCTCCATAACCTTTCAAGATCATAATATGTTCTATATTCTTCAGTAAAAATGTGAACTACAAAATCATTATAATCTATTAGTATCCAGTTTCCCTCAATTAGTCCGCTTACATTTAGAGGCTTAATGCCAAACTTACTTAGATTTAAGTCAATTTCTTCAGCAATCCTTCTAGTAAGCCTAGTATTGCTTGCGCTAATTATTATAAAATAATCAGTAATAATTAAACGCGGACCAACATTTAAAATTTTGATATAGTCAGCTTTTTTTTCGTCTGCAATTTTAGCAACAAATTTTACGGCGTCAACTGTATTTTTTATTTTTTTAACTATTTGCTTTTTTTCTCTATTTTCTATTTTGTATAATCACTCCCTATAATTAAAGTAATGTCTACATTATCTGGATTATTCGATGATTGTGATATCGCTCCAACTCCTAAAATTTTCTTAATCTGATCAGCAACAATTTGCACACCTTCTTTTTCAGTATGAATTAATATCTTTGTAACGTTGTAATTAAAGCTATCAGCATTTTTAGTTTCTTTTACATTAATAACTTTTGCATTTTTATTTAAAGCTTTTTCAATAATACCCTTAACAGTTATAGCTATTCCTTGAGTTCCTTCCCCATTTAAAATATTTATATCATAGGTTTGGCCTTCAGGTATTTGGGCAGAAGAACCACTCTGAGTGTCTTTCTGCTCAGTAGTTTGACTTTCTACAGCTGTACTTTCTGCTTGCTCTTCACTTGTACCGTATGTTTCTGACTCTTGTAGCAGAGCTTTTAGCTGAGCTACACTTTCAGCTGCCTTATCATAATTAAAATCTTTCCCAATTATAACAACTATATCATTTTTTTGGCTGCTGTTTTCAGATAAAATAATATTTCCAACAAGTATAGCTTTAACAAGAAACTCAGCTGACTTTTTTATATTTTCATCTTCAGTTTTGATAATAATTTGAGTTCTTTCATAATTATAATTATCAGCATCCCCTGGAACATCCACTTGATATACAGGATTGCCATTTGGAAATTTTAATGATTTTAACAAATCAGATGTTTTACCAGCAATACCTTTTGTACCAACTCCATTTAAAACAATTAGACTTGCTGTTTTGTCTGTTCCTACATCTGTTGCGCTGCTTTCCTGAGTAGCTTCCTCTTTATTAAATATAGTACTGATTCTAGAAATATCAGGAACAAATACTATTGTATTTTCATCAAATGGCTCAAATCTTCCATCAAGCCCATAAGTTTTATTATTTTGGCTGCTAAGGCTTGCAAATGTTAATATTACTTCTGATAGTTCTTCTAAATTTAAATCTGTTTCAATGTAATCATTAATTATTGAAAGATTTTTTGTTAAATCTCCTTCCTTAGTTCCAATAATCTTTTTTAATATTCCATCAATTAAAATCTTCTGCATGATAATATCAGATTTTTCTATATCTTCTTTAGTTCCATTAAAATTACTTAAAAAACTTAAAGCAGTTTCACCATTTAAAATATTGTCACCTTCTTTTAATTTAAAAGATGCATTATCCTGGCCGACAATAGTTATTTCTTTTTCAAGATTAATCTTTATACCTTCAAGCTTATTAACTATATTTAAAACATCAAGTAAAATATAGTTTTGCACATCCATCCCAATATTGTTTTTTAATGTCAATTTCATTAAATCCATTCCGCCATATTCAACTGTTTTATCAACCGTATCAAGTCCAAATCCAGGTATTTCAAATATTGTATTAACAGGGATACACAGAGAAATTAGTTCTTCATTCTTTGAATTATAGCTTGAAAATATAACAGTGTTAATTTCAGGTTCTGTTAGATTATCATTTGCACATGCAAATAAAATATTTATGTCTTTTCCAAGCTTAATATTTCCTGGAACTACAATAGACTCCTCTACTGTATCAGTTGTAGAAGTCTTAGAAAAATACTTATTTTTTATAAATCTATAACCAAAGACAATACCAATAGCAACTAAAACTAAAATTACCATTATGGCTATAGAAGAAAAAATCATTTTCCTTTTTCTTTTTTTTGCTTTAATTTTAGCAATCCTTGCACCCTTAATATCTTCTATGCCATACTCATATTCCTCAAAATCTTTTAATTCAAAATCTTCATCACTAAAAAAGCTTTCCACCTCTTCTTCTTCAATTTCTTCTCCTTCTAATTTATCACTTTTGCTTTCTTCATCATATTTTTCAGAATTCCTTTTGAGAAAATCTTCTAAATTTTCATCATCACTATCATCATACTTTCCATGCTTATAGAATCTTTCATATTTTTCTTCATCATTATTTTTTGATTCATCATCTAGTGGCATTTTTAAAACCTCCACAGATATTATTCCAAATTTTACTTGTATCTGGATGTAATAAATAATTTTTACTTATTACATATATTATATTACTTTTATAAACTTCCAGTAAACATAAATTAAAATCTTCTTTAGATAATTTCCTTAAATAATCAATGTCGTCATAATTTCTTGTAGGCTCAAGCTTATCAGAAATATAAATAATCTTGTCCACTATATTCATTTCTCTTGCGCCAATAGTGTGCTTTTTAACTGCACTAAGAACAACATTATCGTAAATATTAAAATCCCTTTTTAAAAGAAAAGGTGCTATAAAACTATGAATAATTTTTGGATTATTTTTTTCAAAACTGGGTATTTTTAAGTTATTCTTTTCAATAATTTTTAAAATTTCATTGTATGAAAATATCTTGCCATAATCATGAAGTAATGCTGCAGCTAAAGTTTTATTAAAAACTTTATTAACATCAATTCCTCTAATATTTTTTTTAATATCATCAATATTTTTAATATTATTAATATTATTTATGTTCACTTTTTTCTTTTTAGGATTTTCTTCGGGATTTTCTTTCTGCTCTTTTACATTTTCTCCACTTATGTGGGTATTTAGCAGCATTAAAGAATAATTATAAGTGGCAACTGAATGTTCAAACAAATCTTTCGGCATACTCTTTTTTAAAATTTTCATTATACTTTCTAAATCAATACCTTCTTTAAGCGTTGTTTCCATGTTTTAAAAAAATAAAAAATATTTACATATTTTTATATATTTTTATATAACTTGTGCTTTAACAAGTAATTGCAAACTCCTTCAGGCAATAAATAGTTAATTGGTCTATTTTCTTTAATTCTTTTTCTAATGTCTGTAGATGAAATAGCAAGTGCAGGTATTTCCATTAAGTAAATATAATTTTGCTTAGCAGGAGTTAAATTAAAATCTTTTGCTATTTTTTTCTTTAAATCTTCTATTTTGGCTATATCATATCCAGGCCTTGTTGCAGCAATAAACCTACAAAGTTTTAAAATTTCATCAGTATCTTTCCAGGTCAATATTTCAAGAATTGCATCAGCTCCAGTTATAAAATACAAAGTGGCTTTATCGCCAAAAAAACTTTTCAAATGCCTTAAAGTATCAATGGTATATGATTTTTCTTTTCTGTCTATCTCAATTCTTGAAACAAAAAAATCTTTATTTGATGCTGTTGCAATAACTGTCATTAAATATCTATCTTCTGCACTGGCTAAAATCCCTTCTGTTTTATGAGGCGGTATTCCAGTAGGTATAAAAATTACTTTATCCAACTTAAATTGCTTTAAAGCTTCTTCAGCTGTAACTAAATGCCCATAATGAATAGGGTTAAATGTCCCACCCATAATGCCAATTTTTAGGTGCTTTTTTTTGCTTAATTTTAGAAGTTTTTCCTCCAACTAGATACCTTTCTTAGTTTTCTTAGCTTTCTTAGTTTTCTTAGTTATCTTAAAAAATATTTTTATTATTAAAATTTTTTTATATTTTACTATTCTCTTATCTGTCCATTTCCGAAAACTACAAATTTATTTGTAGTAATCTGTTCAAGACCCATTGGTCCTCTCCAGTGAAGCTTTTGAGTACTTATGCCAATTTCTGCTCCCATCCCAAATTGACCGCCATCTGTAAATCTTGTCGAGGCATTTACAAACACAGTTGATGAATCACAAGCATTAGTAAAATAAATTGAATTATCATAGTCTGAAGTAATAATAGTTTCAGTATGATGCGAGCCATATTTATTTATATGTTCTACGGCTTCTTGAATATTATTAACTATTTTTATTGCAATTATTAAATCTAAATATTCTTCATACCAGTCATCTTCTTGTGCTAATACAATATCAGCAAAAATTTCTTTTGTTCTTAAACATCCTTTTATTGTAACGCCTTTATCCTTTAAAGAATTAACAATTGAAGGCAGAATTTTACCAGCAATATCTTTATGCACTAATAATTTTTCTGCAGCATTGCAAACACTAGGCCTTTGAGTTTTAGAATTTATTACTATTTTTATAATCGTATCTAGATTCAAGTTCTCGATTTTATTATCTATATACACATGACAATTACCTGCACCTGTTTCTATTACTGGAACTTTTGAATTATTAACCACACTGTCAATTAAACTTTTTCCACCTCTTGGTATTAAAACGTCTATATATTGCCTTAACTGCATAAGTTTTTCAGCATCTTCTCTTTTTTCAGAGGGAATTATTGAAATTATATCTTCAGGAAATCCATTTTTTCTTAAAGAATCTCGCATTATTTCAACAATTTTGATATTTGTATTAAGAGCATGAGAACTTCCTCTTAATATAACACAGCTTCCTGCTTTAATGCAAAGAACTGCTGAATCTACAGTAACATTAGGTCTTGCCTCATAAATAATACCTATAACCCCAAAAGGAACCCTTATATTTTTTAGAATTAGTCCATTTGGTAAGTTATATCCAAAAATTACCTGCCCAACTGGATCTTTGAGCATTATCACCTCATTTATGCTATCTGCAATTTTTTGAATCCTATCTTTATCTAAAGCTAATCTATCAAGAAGGCTTTTAGAAATGCCAAGCTTTTTTGAATACTCTATATCTTTTAAATTTTCAGAAATAATAGCATTAGAATATTTTATTAAATTGTTTGCAATGTCTGCTAAAATTTTATTTTTTTCATCAGTTTTTGCTGAAGCAATTATATATGAGCACTCTTTTGCTTTTCTTGCAATTTCAGTAACATCTGTTTGTAAATCAATTCCATTTATTTTATTTTTTAGCTTATTTTCATTAATTATTTCATTACTTATTTTTATCACCCCTTAATTAAAACTTACTTAAATTTTACTGCTACTAATTTTACTAATACTATTTTTCTATTCTTCGCATTCATTTTCGTTAAATATAACAAGACTGTCCCTGTGTATTACTTCAGAGCACATTTTTTTTCCAAAAGTATCTTTTATCTGATTTTCATTTTTACCCATAATCTTTAAAAGCTCTTCATACTCAAAGTTACTTATCCCTTTTGCAAAAACCTTGCCGTTAGTATCATAAACTTTCAGAATGTCACCTTTATTAAAATTGCCCTCCACTCTTATAACTCCAACTGGTAAAATACTTTTACCTTTTTTTTCGATAGCTTCAACAGCTCCACTATCAAGGTAAATGCTTCCCTTCGCTTTAACGCCAAAAGCAATCCATCTTTTTATACCCTTAATTTTTTTATTTGTTTGAGGTGCAAAAAAAGTACCCACAGGTTCAAAATTTATGATTTTTTCTAGAACATTCTCTTTCTGACTATTTGCTATTACCATAGGTATGCCCGAAAATGAACAGATTTTTGCTGCTTTTATTTTTGAAGCCATGCCACCAAGGCTATATATGGATCCCGCCTTACCAGCAAGATTTTCTATAGCAGGGGTAATTTTATCCACAAAGGAAACAAGTTCAGAATTTTTATTTTTTTGCGGATCCTGCTTATATAAACCCTCTATATCTGAAAGAATTATTAATATATCAGCCTCAATTAAAGTAGAAACCATTGCTGCAAGCCTGTCATTATCACCAAACTTAATTTCTTCTACAGCTACGCTATCATTTTCATTTATAATAGGAATCACTTTTAAATCAATTAATTTTTCAATTGTATTCTTAATATTTAAATACTGAACTCTTTTAATCATATCTTCCCTTGTAAGCAAAATTTGGCCAACTTTTAAATTAAAATCTTCAAAAATATTTTTATAAAGCCTCATAAGCTCAACTTGTCCAACTGATGCTGAAGCTTGTAGAATTGAAATCTCAGTGGGTCTTTTATCAAAACCTAAAACTCCCAAACCTGCAGCAATTGCACCGCTTGTTACAATAATCGGCTTTACTCCACTCAAAACAATTAGATAAATTTCTTTAGCAAATTTCTTTATTTTTTCTTTATCAAGCATTCCATTTGAGCCAGCTAAACTGCTTGTTCCAATTTTTATAACAGCTTTTTTTATTTCTTTTAAATATTTTTTTCTTTCCATTAAGTTTTTTTATAGTTAATTTTATATTATTTAATTTTATATCTTTTTATATTATTAAGTAGTTTTATATTATTATAATATCTTTTGTTAATTAATGTTATCATCATATAGTTCAAAAACCAAATCACCTATTATTACAGTACTTCCAATTGGCACACCCATTTTCTTTAGCTTATCACCGATTCCCATTTTTTTAAGCCTATCCTTTAAATAATCAAGTGCCTCTTCATTTTCTAAATCAGTCATTGAAACAAGTCTTTCAAGTTCTTTGTCTTTTACAATATATTCATTTTCACTTTTTACAATCTGAAGTTCTTTTAAATTAAATTTATTTTTCAAATTAAAACCGCTTTTAACAAAATCTTCTATATTATCCACTGAGTAAACTTTAAAAGATGAGTAATCTTCTTTCACTTCTTCAGTTCTAATTTGACTTTCTCTAACAGCTGACAGCTTTTCATGCATAAGTTTTACAAGCTCTACAACTCCTTTACCTGTAACAGCAGAAATAAGCAAAACTTCATTTGTGCTTTTAGACTTTAATTTTTTAATAGCTTTCTCTAATTCATTATTAAGTTTCAAATCTTGCATGGAAATTAAATCCGTTTTATTTATTACTATAAAAAAAGGCTTTTTATACAATGATTCATTATAAAGCTTAAGCTCGCTTCTTAAGATATTAAAAGTATTTAGAAACTCATCCTTTCCTTTAATTAACAATATAGAAGCATCTAAGACAAAAACAATTAATTTAGAACGTAAAACATGTCTTAAGAACTTATCACCCAGACCAACTCCTTTGTGAGCACCTTCAATGAGTCCAGGAACATCAGCTACAACAAAAGAATCTTCATTAAAAGTAACCACACCTAAATTAGGAACTAGTGTTGTAAATGGATAATCAGCAATTTTTGGCTTTGATGCTGAGATTTTACTTATAATTGTTGATTTACCTACATTAGGGAAGCCTACTAAGGCAATATCAGCCAATACTCGAAGTTCAAGTTCAACCCACTTATCTGATACTTTTTCACCTTTTTCAGCAAAACCTGGAAATCTTCTTTGTTGAGAAACAAAACTAGCATTTCCTCTACCACCTATGCCACCAATTGCGGCCACATACTCTGCTCCCTCATAATTTAAATCTGCACATATTATTCCCTCATATCTAATAATTGTGCCTACTGGAACATAGATGATGCAGTCTTTGCCTCTTCTTCCTTGCCTGTTATTTGGCATTCCCTGCTGGCCATTTTCAGCTTTAAAATGAATTTTTTTCTTAAAGCTGTAAAGTGTCGACATACTGCTTGTAGCCTTAAAAACAACATCACCGCCCTTGCCGCCACTTCCGCCACTGGCAATCTTTTTATGGCTCCCTTTTAAAACAAAAAAGCTTACAATTCCTGCTCCGCCATCCCCTGCTTTTATATTAATTTTTGCTTCGTCTAAAAATAAACTTGTATCGTTTTTCATTTTTTATCTATTTATATTATAATTTTCAAAAATTGTCTAACAAACTAAAGTGTGAAATTTATAAACAAAATAAAATAAAATAAATAAAATTAAATAATATAACAAAATAAATTAAAAATTAGAAAAAATAGAAATAATTATAAAAAAAAGTTAATAAGAAAATAAAATAAAAAGGTTATAAAATAAAAAATAACAAATTAAAATAATTTAAATGCTTATATTATTATACTTAATAATTATTGGAATACTAGCAGGACTGGTTGGCTCCATTATAGGAATAGGCGGCGGTGTATTAATTGTTCCTGCATTAACACTGATATTAAAAGTTCCTATTAAATATGCTCTTGGCACAAGTATAATTTGTGTAATGGTAACTTCCCTTTCTACCTCATCTCGATTCCTTAGAAAAAACTTAGTAAATATACCGCTTGGTTTAACCTTAGAAATACCAACAACTATTGGTGGTATAATAGGAAGTTTTTCTGTAGCATTTTTAAATAACAAAATTTTATTTATAATTTTTGCAAGTTTTACTGCAGCTGCAGGAATTTTTGTCTATGTTAAAAACAGATTATCATTACTACAAAAAAAATTCCCTGTTAACTTAAAAGACAACAATAGCAACAATAACAACAATAACAATAACTACAACAGTAGTAGCAATAATTATAACAATAAAAATAATAATATTAATGCTAATAATAAAACAGGGCTATCAATGTTTTCTTCAAAATACTATGATGAAAATTTAAGAAACGAGATGAATTATAAAGTTGGACACACATTTTACGGTGGAATTGTTTCTTTTTTTGCAGGTATATTTTCCGGCTTATTAGGAATAGGCGGAGGTGTTTTAAAGGTTCCTGCTATGAATATTATTATGGGTGTTCCTCTTAAGGTAGCAACTGCAACGAGCAACTATATGATAGGTATTACTGCAGTTGTCTCAAGTATTATTTATTTTTTTAATGGTTATATAAATACAGGTTTAACAATCCCTGTATTAGTTGGAGTTGTAGGAGGTGCAACTATAGGTTCATATTTAGCAGTCAAATTAAAAAACATTTATATTTCAATAATAATACTATTAATATTTATTTTAATTTCTATAACAATGTTTTTAAGGGCATTTGGGATTTTATCCTATTAAATATCTTATTAAATATCTCATTAAAATTATAAAAATAAATCTATAAAAAGTATAAATAGCAAAACTATAAAAGATAATGGTAAAAAACAATATAAAAATAAAAACCAATAATAAAAAAATTAACAAAAATTTACTTTCTAAAATATTTTTTATTGGTCTTTTAGTTTCGCTTGCTATCTTAGTTAGTGCAATACTGCTTAAAACAATTACATTAAAACTAAATAATTATCAATCAGATAATACTACAAACTTTAATTATAGTTATAATTTTAGCTACAATGTAACTAGTGAAGAATTTTTAAAAGAAAATTCGCTAAGCTTTAAGCAGTTAATCAAACTTTTCAAAAAATTTGGCGAACTTAAACTTAATAACAATAATTTTAAACACATATATTATTTAAACAATTTAGCAGATTTTCTTAGTTTTTTAGGAATTACAATTTTAATTTTAATTCCTGTTATCGGGGTATTCTATACTTTGTTTTATTATTTAAGAAAAAGAAATCTAAAAATAACCACAATTACAATAATTGTAATATTGCTTCTTATAATAAGTTTCCTTGTAGGATTTTTTAAGTAAATTATATAAATTTAATATAAATTACAATAATTATATAAATTATATAAGTTACTTTATAATGATCTTCTATAAATTGATTTTAATTAGTTTTCAGTTTTAATTAGTTTTCAGGTATTACGTTTACTAATTTCCCCTTTTTGCTTTTACCAACAAACTCCACAATACCATTAGCTGTTGCAAAAATAGTATAATCTTTACCAAGCCCTACATTTTTGCCTGGTTTAAATTTTGTACCTCTTTGTCTTACTATTATATTTCCAGCAACAACTTTTTGACCTCCAAATACTTTTATTCCAAGGTATTGAGCATTGCTGTCACGTCCATTTCTGGAACTTCCAACACCTTTTTTACTTGACATGTCAATTCCCCCTAAAAATTTAAAAATTAATTAGCCAAAAACCCTAAAAAAACTTTATATTACTTTACAACAATTTTATCTAGATGAAGCAGTGTTAAAGGCATCCTGTAGCCAACTTTTCTCCTATACCTTTTTTTTGGCTTATATTTAAAAGCAATAACCTTATCACCTTTAAACTGTTTTTTTATTGTTGCTTCAACAACTACTTTTTCAAGCAAGGGACTTCCAACTTCGACTTTTTCACCATCACTAAAAAGAACAACTTCAGAAAATTGAATTTTATCTCCTTCTTTTCCCTCTATTGCCTCAATTACAATATTTTCATTTTCTTTAACTTTATATTGTTTTCCACCACTAGTAATTACAGCGTAAATTTTGGGCCTCCTTTATAAATTTATCTAAATCTCTATATTTATTATCTTTATTTATTATCTTTATTATCCAAATATCTATATTTATTATCCAAATATATATGTTAAGCTTGAAATTTAGATTTAAACTCTTAATTATTCCATTGACAAATTATTACTTTTAAATTGCAAATGTGTAATTTATCACACACTTAAAGAAAAAGCAACACTTTGTAAACTACAAGTTTTTAAAAAAATTAATATTTTCATATATTTTCACAATAAATACTTAAAAACTATTTTATTGCTTTTGCAAAATCCTAGCAACTGCACTTGTCTTTGCCATTGTAATAATTTCAACTCTTACCCGCTGGCCTAAATATTTTCTGCCGTCCAAAATATGTATTAAATTGCCATTAATCCTAGAAATTGCATCAACTCTATTATGAGAATAAGGTTCTTCAATTATTAAATCAATTATATCACCTACTTTAAAAGGCTTTGAAGCTTCAGTTATTTCCTGAATTGAACCTTCTGCTTCAACAACAAATGCATCCATAGCAAGACTATCATCACTTTTAATAGCAATAAATTTTTTTGTTGCTGCTTCTAAGTTTTTTAAATTCTTTCCGCCTTTACCTATAGTTAAAGATGCAACACTCGGATGAAGCCTTATTAAGAAAGCTTTTGAACTAGAGCTTCTTGCTAATTTCTTAATTTTTCTTTCAATTTCCAGCCTTATAGTTTCCTCAGATTTCACAAACCCTGAACCGTTACAACATGGGCATGTTTTACATAAAGTCCCAACTATTCCATCAGAGACATTTTTTCTTGTCATTTCAATAAGACCAAATTTTGAAAAATTTAATACTTCTGTTTTTGTTTTATCTTTCTCTAAGAGCTGTTTAAATCTTGATAGAACTCTTTGCCTGTCATCTTCACTGCTCATGTCAATAAAATCTATAACTATTATCCCTCCAATATCTCTTAAGCGAAGCTGGGCAGTAATAATTTCTGCTGCTTCTAAATTAGTCTTTAAAATAGTTTGTGCAGAAGACCTACCTGAAGTAAATTTTCCAGTATTTACATCTATTGCTGTTAAAGCTTCACCATAATCAATAACAATAAAACCTCCAGATTTTAACCAGACCTTCTTTTCAAGTGCGCTATCTATTACTTCATTTACACTAAATTCCTCAAAAAGATCATTTTCACCATGATGAACAATTATATTATTGAAGTTCAAGCCGATACTTTTTAAATATCTTAAAATTTCTTTTTTAATATCTTTTTTATCAACATAAATTGCGTCAAAATCCTCAGAAAATATATCCCTTAAAAGTCTTATAACAAGCGGCTGCTCTTCATATATCAGCCCAGGTTCTCTTAAAGTTGATGCTTTCTTTTTTACATAATTTAGAATTTTTAAAAGATTATTTAATTCTTTTTTCAGCTTAGATTTTGAAGCATTTTTAGATGCCGTTCTTGCAATTAACCCACAATCTTTTGGTTTAATTTCCTTTAAAACATCTTTAATTGCTTGGCGCTGTTCAGGGTCAATTTTTCTTGAAACACCTATCCCATCATTAAAAGGAGCAAGCACGAGATAACGCCCAGGAATTGAAATAAATGTTGTTAACCTTGCACCTTTCCCCTTCATAGGATCTTTAGTTACCTGAACAATAATCATTTGATTAGGTTTTAATATGTGTTGAATTTTTCTTGTTATTTCCTCTCTCTCTTCTAATTCATAATCATAAGCAACCTCATTTATATAAAGAAATGCATTTTTTTCTTCACCAATATCAACAAATGCTGCATCAAGGCCTGAAAGAACATTTTCAATTCTCCCAAGATAAATATTACCTACTAAAGACTTATTCCTTTTTCTATCAAAAAAAAGTTGAGTTACTTGTTTTGATTCCAAAATAGCAACTCTAGTCTCATTTTTATCTGAACTGACTAACATTTCTATACTCAATTTTTACCTCACAATGTTATAAAAATTTAAAAAATTAAAAACACTCCAGTGGTGTTAAAAGTTTTCCATTTCTTATAATAAACATCTCAATCTTTTTTACATCAAAAATTTTTAAATTTTTTAAATTTAAAAAATCACTTAATTTCTCTAAAAATTCCTTTAATTTAAATATTTTATTAGACTTTTTTTTATCTTCATTTTGAATTATTTTTAAAAACCCATAGACTTTTAGACTAGTATCTATTTCAATTTTATATATTGACTCTTTAATGTCACTATTATTTTCCAGAAATACAGCAAAAAATTTTTCAAAATCCTCTTTTAAATAATTTTTTAAATCATATTTTACAGCATATTTTAAATCATGCTTATTATTATCATTATTATCATTTTCTATATTAATATCATTTATATTTAAAATACCCAAATCATATAATATCAAATCTGCCTGAGACATTACACTTAAATATTTATTATTACTGCTTTGTTTTACAGCTTTATCAACAATAATTCTATCAGGCAATTTAGAATTTAAGAGGTCTTTAAATTCACCAATATCTATATCTTCTTCAAGCTCAATGTCACAATATTCTGCAAAACTTTCAAAACCAAGTGGAATAGGATTAGAAAGAATTATTTTCGGTTTTGGGTTAAAACCCTTACTGTATTTTAATTTTAAACCTGCCCGTAGTAATGCTTTTATCAAAATGTTTAAAACATCTAAATGCGATAGATATTTAAACTCCTTCACTTTAAAAAATTTAAATCTTATATAATAACTAGAATAATAATTAGAGTTACCATAACCTAAAATATTATATTTATTATATTGTTTACTATTGTAAGTATTATTACTAGTATTATTGCTAGAATGATTGCTAGTATTATCGCAAGTATGATTATTAGTATGATTGTTGGTATTATTGCTAGAATGATTGGTAAAATGACTGGTAAAATGATTAGTAAAATGACTGTCAGAGTGATTTTTAAAATGATTGTCAGAGTGGAATTTTTCAGCATTGCTTTTAGTTTCTTTTCTACCTTTAAGCTTTACGATATTTTTAATAATATCCACTTTCATATCTTCTTTTGTTGCCGCTATATCTGCTGCTGCCTTATTAGTTAAGACTTTATTATTTGCCGCTTTATTAGCCAATTCATACTCTTTTAAAAAAAATTCTTTTTTAATTCCAATATCAATTACATCCCAAGGAAGTATCTCATTTAATAAATACTGCCTTTCACTGTAAAAAAAAGGATCTATTTTTAGTTCTTTAAAACTCTCTGCCCAAAGCTCATAATTAAAAAAATCAGTCCAATTTTCAAATTTTGCACCTTTCTTATGCAGGATTTCAATAACGTTACATATTTTGTCATCTCCTCGAGAAAGGATACACTCAATATGACTTTTGTAAGGAGATGTCCAGTTAATCTTTACATACTTCTTCATTGGTCTGAAATCTTCATTAATTAAAGAATTTATGAGAGAAATTTTTCTTTTTATTCCTTGTATACTATCTTGACTTACCCATTGAAAAGGAGTAAAAGGTTTAGGGCAAAAAGCATTAATACTAACATTTATCTGAATCCTGGAAAATTTTTCTTTTGGTAAAACTTGTTTTGCTAAAGTAATGATTTTATTTAAAAGAAAGACAATAGACTTAATATCATCTTCTGTCTCTGTAGGAAGGCCAATCATAAAATATAGTTTTATTTTTGTCCATCCTTTCAAAAAAGCAAGCTTAATGCTTCCAAGCAGGTCTTCTTCATGTAAATCTTTTTTAATAACCTCTCTTAATCTCTGACTTCCTGCTTCTGGCGCAAAAGTTAATCCTGTTTTTCTTCCAGAAATTAGTTTTTCAATAATTTCTATATTAAGACTATCGAGCCTTATTGAAGGAAGTGATACCGAAATTTTTCTAAATTCTGGCTGTGAAGTGATTGAAATTATTAAATCTGCAAGACTCTTATAATCAGTCGAAGATAGTGATGTAAATGAAATTTCATCATATCCAGTATTTCTTAGTCCGCTTACACTCTGTAAAATTAAATTATCAATCTTTTTTTGCCTAACTGGTCTGTAAAGAAATCCAGCCTGGCAAAACCTGCATCCCCTAAAACAACCCCGCATTATTTCAACATTTAACCTGTCATGAATTGTTTTTATGTTTGGAACTACAATATCGGTAAGATTTTGAAAACTATCTAAATTTTTTAACACTGCTTTTTTTACTGGAATTTGTTTAGCATCTTTTTGACATACTTTAAATTCTTTTATTGTGGAATCAAAGTTATAAATTGTTTTGTAATATGCTGGAACAAAAACACCATCAATTAAGCTAATTTTTTTTAAAATGTAATTTTTTTTATTTTTTGAAATTCCACTAAAATCAAAAGTCTTTCTCTTTTTTCCTTTAGACAGAATAAAATCAGATAAAATTAATTTAAATTCCTTAATTTCTTTTAATATAGAAATAATTACCTCTTCGCCATCACCAATTACAAAAAAATCCATAAATTTTGACATAGGCCATGGATTTACACAGCTTGCTCCTCCAGAACATATAAGGGGAAAAATGCTGTTTCTTTTAGATGAACTGGTTTCAATTTCTGAAAGGTTTAATATGTTTAATATATTTGTGTACAGCATTTCATGTGCAGCATTAAAACCAATTAAGTCAAAGCAATCTAAAAAAATCCGATTTTCTAAAGAAAAAAGTTTTATCTTTTCTTTTCTTAAGTTATTTTCAAAGTCAATCCATGGAGAAAAAACTCTTTCTGCTGAAAAGTCAGGATTTCTGTTTATTACATCATATAAAATTTGAATTCCAAGGTTAGACATTCCTACTTCATAAATATCAGGAAAAACAAGTGCTGCAATAACAGGTGCTTTAAGACTTGATAAAAACTCTAAGCTTTTACTTTTAATACCATATTCATGTCCTATGTACCTGCCAGGTTTTTCAACACCTACAAGTAATTTTTCTAACTTTGAAAATGACAACGTTTTAATATAATTCAAATTATTATTCAAATTAATATTCAAATTAATCAAATTCTTCATAAGCTATCTCATAATCTTTTCTTAATTCTCTTCTTAAGTAAACATTTTCTACAAAAGCAATTCCAATAAAAATAGCTAATAAATTTGAGCCCCCATAGCTTAAAAAAGGAAGAGGTATCCCAATTATAGGCATGATACCCATAGTCATGCCTATGTTAATTAAAACTTGAGAAAGAAGTATAAATCCTATCCCGCTTGCAATTAAAGTTCCAAGGCTGTTACCTGCACGGTTAGCTATAAAAAAACATCGCCAAATTATAAAGCCTAAAATCAAAATAATTGCAACAGCCCCAAAAAACCCTATTTCTTCGCCAATTACTGAGAAAATAAAATCTGTATGATGTTCAGGAACATAGTTTAAATTTGTTTGTTTTCCTAAAAACAAGCCTTTTCCCCAAAGACCGCCTGAGCCTATTGCAAGTTTAGATTGAAATAAATTATAACCAATACCTTGCTTATCAGCTTCTGGCTTTAAAAAAACAAGTATCCTGTCAAGCTGATATTGTTTAATTATTTCAAGTTTTACTGCACCGATAATACCACCAATTGATAAGGCCAGAAGGCCAAAAAAATAAAGTAGGTTTGCACCAGATATAAAAAGCATTCCTAAATAGGTAGTAAAAAAAATAAGAGCTGTGCCATAATCAGGCTCAAGAATTACAAGTACAATAAAAATTAATGTAATAACAAATGAAATTGCTACTTTTTTAAATCCAACTAAATTTGTTTTTTCACGCGGCCATTTAGATAAGACAGCAGCGTTAATAAGAACCATAAAAATTCTAGCAAATTCAGAAGGTTGAGCAGAAGTAAATTTAAGATCAATCCAGCTTTTTGAACCGTGAACTTCATAACCAAAGAAAAGAACACTTATAAGTATAATTATTGATATTATAAATAAAGCCCACCAATACTTTGAAAGAAACCTATAATTTAAAAACTGAATAGCTGCTAATACAACTACAGCTATAGCTAAAGCAAAACCCTGTTTTTTTAAATAAAACATTGGGTCTGTTACATTATTTGGAAGGCTATACTTAGTAGCACTGTAAATTATCAATACACCAAACCCTGAAACAAGCAAGACTGCTGCTAAAAGCAAAAAGTCAAAATAAAGAATTCTTTTTTTAGGCTTTTCATCTTCAGCCAGCAACGGTTCTTTGAATAAAAAACCATTATTTAGATTATTTAATTTTTTTACATTATTTAAATTATTTGATTTGTTTATATTATTTATATTTTTCATTGTTTATATTATTTATATTTTTATTCGTTACTTTATATAATTTATATTTTTATCCCTTATGTTCCTTTACCTTTTACCTTTACCTTTTACCTTTACCTTTTTCTTTTATCTTATATCTCTTATTTTTTATTTTTTTTATCTTTATTTTTATCTTCATATTTAGTTTTACTTTTGTTTTTTACTTTTATATTTATCTTTAAAATTATTTATTACCCTTAATTATTCTTAAAATTATTATTTTTAATCCTAATCCTGCTTAATCATAATAAAGGATGCTTAAGACACTACTAATGCTGAAAACCTTGCTGTTGTAGCCCAAATAAATACTCCAGAATTTTTCTTGCCACTGGCGCAGCCGATGCTGAACCTCCACCGGCTTGTTCAAGCATCACTACTATAAGGTATTGAGGATTTTCCACTGGTGCATAGCACACAAACCAGGCAAAATCCTGCTTTCCGATAACCTCAGCTGTGCCTGTTTTACCTGCCACAGAAATCTGTTTTAAAGGAAAATCCGCAAACCTTCCTGATGCAGTTCCCTGCATTACTACCTGCTGTAGCCCTTTTTCAATTATATCGCAGTAATTTTTATTCAAGTCAAGGTTTAAAGTATTGTTTTGTACACTTAAGGCGGAAATGTCCCCAACAATATTATCTTCAGAGTCCCTTGTCAACAAACCTAAATGAGGTATATACTTTATGCCTCTATTGATTAGTATTGAGTATGCAAGCGCCATTTGTAATGGTGAGGTAAGTACATCTCCTTGGCCAATTGCCATATTTACAGTATCACCAGGAAACCAAATGGTTTTTCCAATTTGTCCCTTAAAATATTCTTTTTTCCAAGCCTTATCAGGAACAATTCCTGGGTCTTCATGAGGCAAATCAACCCCTGTAGGTAGCCCAAAACCAAAAATGTGAGCATATTTTTGCAGCAACTCATCAGCATTATTGTTTTTTAAAAATAACTCAAAACCAACCTGATAAAAAAATATATCACAAGAATTTTGAATTGCACCGTAAATATTTAAACTGCCATGCCCGCTTTTTGCCCAGCACCATTTTGGAAAATCTCTTCCAAGTCCATACCAAACACCACCACAGCTTATATATCTGTTTGTATTTATTATATTCTCATTAAGACCTGCATAAGCTGTAACAATCTTAAAAACTGAACCTGATGGGTAGCCCATTATTGCTCTGTTGTTTAATGGAAATTGATTTTGAGGGTCATTTAAATAATTCCAGTCAGAAGTTGAAATACCACCAATAAAAACTGAAGGATCATATGTAGGATAACTAGCCATTGCTAAAATTTCACCATTTTGGGGGTTTAAAACAACAACTGCACCACCAGGAACTTTGTAATATTCATCAGATTTTGGGACTTTTTTCTGTTTTATCTCTAAAATTGAATTTGCAAGTATTTCCTCTACTGCTTTTTGCAAATCTATATCTAAGGTTAAATATAAATCATTTCCAGGAGTGTAAGGTGTGCTTTCAATAACTTGTTTTGGTCTTCCAATTGGATCAACTTCATAAACAACTTTACCTTTAATTCCTCTTAAAACATCCTCATATGTATCCTCTATTCCAGTAAGACCAATTTGGTCTCCACCTTCATAACCAACGCTGTATCTGTTGCTTTTTAAACGTTGTTCGTCTATTTCACCTGTATAGCCAAGTATATGTGCAGCTACATTCCCATATTCATATTCTCGAAAAAAAATATCTATTATTTCCACACCTGCAAGACTTCCTGCATTCTCTTTTAAATAAATTAAAGTATTATAATCTATATTTTTCTTTAATATTACACGATCAATATAAGAAACATTGCTTTTTTGAAGCTTACTTATTATTTCTTGCTTTGGTATGCCAAGTACTCTACTTAATATACCAATAGTATCTTCATTTTCTAAAACTACTTTTGGCTCAACAGCAACTGAAGGCGCAGGTATACTTTTTACAAGAAGCTTGCCGTTTCTGTCATAAATATCACCTCTCTGAGCAGGGATTGTTTTTGTCCTTAAAATATTTTCAGAAGCTTGCTTTGCAAATAGCTCACCACTCATTACTTGTAAAAAGTAAAGTCTTCCAACCAACACTATAATAGCAATAAAGACAATATATGATATTATCCTAACCCTAATCTTTATAGACAAAACCTATTTCCTCCTTTTTAACTGTTCCTGCTTTAATTAATGGAAATACTAAAAACATAATTAAAATATTGCAAACAGGATTTATAATCATTTCAAGTGCAAGTTTTGCTGAACTTGACTGTAAACTAAACAAATAGTAAATCCCTGAATAAAGTAAAATATCAATTTCAGAAAAAAAGAATATAAGTATTATATAATTTAAGATTGTTTTCTTTAAACCCAGTTCTTTTATTTTAAAGGTTAAATAGCCTATTAAAGAATAAATAAGAGCATTTACACCAACTATTTTTGAAGTAACTAAGTCAAGAAGTAATCCTGCCAAAAATCCATAAAAAATTCCATAAACTCCACCATCAAATAAAGCAACAGCTATAACTACAACAAGTATTAAATCAATACTTATAAAAAATATTCTTAAATGTTCAATAAAAGATATTTGTATTATTACGCATATTAAAACAAATAAAAAGTGGGCAAATTTTAAAAAACTTTTCATTTTTTCATTTTAAAAATTTATTTCTTTAAACCTTTAATTACTAAAACATACTCGACTTCCTTAAAGTCTGCAAATAAGTCAACAACAATTTTTTTATAAGGACTTGTTGGAATAATACTAATTTTACTCACTCTTCCAATTAAAATACCTTCTGGTATTAAATCATTTAATCCAGCTGTAATTAATACATCACCTTTAAATACATCCTCACTTATTTTTATATAATTTAAATAGGCTAATTTATCAATACCGCCTTCAACAACACCAAGTTTTCTTGATGAAAGTATCCTTGCCCCAATGCTACTTTGAGGATCAGTTAATAGCCTCACTTGCGAGCTTTTCTCTGCAGAAGCAATTATAATACCAATTAAGCCTTTTTCGTTTACAACAGCCATACCTTCATAAACTCCACTTGTCTTACCAACATTAATTATAATTTCTGATTGCCATTTTGAATCATAATAACCAATAACTTTAGCTGGCACTGTATCATAATCTTTTCTTATTTCAAGGCCAATTAATTTTCTTAAAGCATTGTTTTCTATTTTTAAATTTATATTTTCTGCATAATCTTTCAAAAGACTAGCATTTTCTTTTTCTAATAGTTCTATTTTTTGATTTAAATCAATATAATTTTTAATACTTAAAAAAAACTTTAAAAGAGGGTTAAAAAAACTATAAACTTTTTCCTGAATTGGATTTAAAAAATCAAGAGAGACTGTTCTTAAACTTTGAAAAATATTGGACTGCTTAAAACTAATTGTAATAATTATTACACATAAAACTACTATTACCAATAAAACTATTAAATTCTTAAAATTTCCATTTTTAAAAGCCATTTAAATAAAATATTAATAGCTAAAATATATTAAATAGCTAAATATATATATTACCTTAAATTACTGATTAGAATATTACTGCTTAGAATACCTAAGGTATTTTTTTAAAGAATTAAAATCCTCCGCACATTTTCCTGCTCCAAGTGCAACTGCTCCTAAAGGATCTTCAGCTAAATAAACAGGGCAATGGGTTTCTCTGCTTATTCTTTCTGCCAATCCTTTAAGCAATGCACCTCCACCGCTTAATACAATTCCTCGCTTCATAATATCCGAAGCTAACTCAGGTGGGGTGTTATCAAGTACCTCTAAGATTGCATTTATTATATCGCTAATAGTCTTTTCAAGTGCTTGTCTTATTTGCTGACTTGTTATTATAATTGTTTTTGGAAGTCCGGTAACCAAGTCCCTACCATTTACTTCCATTTTTCCTTCATTTTCTAATGGAAATGCAGAACCTATCTCCATTTTTATTTTTTCTGCTGTGCTCTCACCTATCAATAAATTATTCTCCTTTTTTAAATAATAGATAATAGCTTCATCCATTTCGTCACCGCCAATTCTTAAAGACTGATAAGCTACTATTCCACCTAATGAAATTATTGCAACCTCAGAAGTTCCACCACCAATATCAACAATCATGCTTCCTGTGGGTTCATCAATAGGCAAGCCAGCTCCAATTGCTGCTGCTAAAGGCTCCTCTATAATATATGCTGCCCTTGCGCCTGCCTGCTCAGTTGCTTCAACTACAGCTTTTTTTTCAACAGCAGTTATACCAGAAGGAACACAAATTACTATTCTTGGTCTTGCAATAACCATATTTTTATGAACTTTTTGAATAAAATACCTTAACATTTTTTCTGTGGTATCAAAATCTGCAATTACTCCATCTTTAAGAGGTCTTATTGCTACTATATTTCCTGGAGTTCTCCCAACCATTTTCTTTGCTTCTATGCCAACTGCAAGAATTTTTTTGTTTTCCTTATCTATTGCTACAATTGATGGTTCGTTTAAAACTATTCCTTTATTTTTAACAAAAACAAGGGTATTGGCGGTTCCAAGGTCTATACCCATATCTCTACCTATTACATTTAAAAAAAACTCGAACATAAAAACTCCTTTGGTTGCCTTCTGTTTTTATAAATATATAATAATATAATAATATATAACAATATTGTATGCTTATTATGTGCTTATTTTTTAAAGGCTATATAATTACTTACTTATGATAACCTTTTATTATTCTTATATTATTCTTCTTATATTATTCTTATATTATTCTTAATAATAATAAAATAAAATATGTCTTATTATTACTTTTAACTTATATTATAAGCTCATTTTCAAGCTTATTTCTCTATTTATTACATTTTATATTATTTTATAACCAAGTTCTTCTAGTAACTTTAAAAATTTAGAAACAGGAAAACCTGCAATATTGTAAAAACATCCACAAATTTTTTCAACTAAAATACTCCCAAAACCACTTATATCGTAAGCGCCTGCTTTATCAAAAACGTTTTCTATTTTTAAATAATTATTTATTTCATCATCATTTAAATTTTTAAATTTTACCTTTGTTTTTTCATAATCTCTAACAATTTTGTTGGTGTAAACATCGATTAAAGCTACACCTGTTATTACAAAATGATATTTATCCGATAATTTTTTTAAAATTTCTTCAGCCTCATACTTATTCTTTGGTTTTCCTAATATTTCCCTATCTAAATAAACCACAGTGTCAAAACCAGCAATAACAGCTTTTTTATATTTTATTTTATTTAAATTATTAATTATAACACGATTGTAAACATTTTGTGCTTTTAGATTTGCATTAAATAAAACAGTTGTATATGGGCTTTTAAATTTTTTTTCAGAAACATTTTCAGGGGTTACAATAAAAAAATCCAGTTTTAATTTCTCAATTATTGCTTTTCTTCTTGGAGAGGCTGTAGCAAGTATAATTTTAAAATTGTTATTTTGTTTTATATTATTTTTTTTTATGCTTAAATTATTTCCTTCTTCTTCCAAGGTCAGCAATTAAAAAAGCTATTAAAATTCCTAAAACAGCGGCTAATGTTATATTTACATGAATACTAAAACTTGCATCAATTAAATAAAGATTAAAGCTTAACTGGTCAGTTCCTACTTTTAAACCTCTGTCAAGAATTGGGATAATATCACGTAACACATGGCCAACAATAGCGCCAATTACTCCACCAGCTAACACTATAAAAAATGTAATTATTCCTCTTATTTTATTCATAATAATAATTTTAATTAAAAAACTTTACTGGGTGTAAACCCATCTTGTAAATAGTTAAGTTAATTTAATTACTTGATTACTCGCTTAATTTTTTAAATTTATTTTATTTTTTTATATTACTTTGTTTATTAATTTTTACTAATTTTATTATTATTTATTATTATATATTATTATAATTATTGTTGTTAGTGTTATTTATTGTTCTGTTTTACAATAAGGGCAAATTTTCCAATCCAATTTTAATGGCTTTTCACAAGAAATGCAGCTCTTTTTTAGTTTTTTTCTACAGTTAGGACAGATTATAAAATCTTCTTTTACCTCTTTTCCGCAAGATGGGCATCTAATTATGCTTGATGCTAAAAGCATTTCCATTCTTTTTATTTCAAGGTCCCTTTCCATAACATCTTCTATATATTCAGGCGGTCTAAGAATTAAATAAATAATCAGACCTAAGTAATTAAATAAAAATACAATTAAAGCCCAAAAAAGAGCACTTGTATTTCTTAGTTTTGCATCCCTGTATGTCCAGTAAACAAATGAAAGCCATATAATAATTAAAACAAAAACAACTCCATAAATTAAATATCTCCATATAGGAAGTTTAAAAAATAAAAGTATATTTTCAAAATACTTTAAAAAATCCATTTATCCCCCAATATATCATTTAAAATATTAAAAATATTAAATTTTTCAATTAATTAAATAATTGTTTCTAAATTTGTTATAGAACCAGTAATGCATATAATATCACTACTAGCTGCAATTTTTAAAGCAAAATCTAAAGAATCTTTTATATTATTTATCGTATAAACTTGTGAAGGCTTACTTTTTAGTTTCTCAGCAAAAAATTTAAATTTGTTTTCAAGTTCAGAGACAGGCAGGCTTCTTTTAGTATTGCTTGAAGTCAATATTAATATATCAGCGGCAGGTATAACCGAGTTTAACATTTTTTTATAATCTTTATCTTTCAGTACTGAAAATATAATTATTTTTTTTGCAACACTATCTTTTGCAACATAGTCCTTTTCATTAAAGATTTCATTTAAATTGCTAATAAAATTTTGCACACCTTCTGGATTATGCGATGTATCTGCAATAACCAAAGGCCTCTTATTTAGTATTTCAAACCTACCCTTTATATTAATAGAAGCTAATGCTTTTTTTACCCTTTTTTCATTTAAAATCTTGCTTTTGTAGTTTAAATAAAGATCTGAAACAGCTGCAGATAAAGAAAAGTTTAATGGCTGATAATTTCCTAAAAGCGGCAAAAAAACATTATTAAGACTTGTAAAAATAGTTTTTAAAGAAATATGCCAACCATTTAAAAAAACTCTTTCTTTTTCAGTTATGTAGAAATCTTTTCCATATAAATAAAGTATAGAATTTGTTTTTAAAGTTTGTTCTTTTAAAATTTTTAAAACCTTTTCATCCTGAGTTGTAGTTGCAACTAAAGCATTCTCCTTTATAACTTTAGATTTCTCTTCTGTTATTTTTTCAATAGTATCGCCAAGAATTTGGGTATGCTCAAGACTAACTCCAGTTAAACCAACAACCTTTGAATCTACAGCATTTGTAGCATCCCACCTGCCTCCCAAGCCAGCCTCCAACACCATAACATCAATTTTTTCTTTAAAACACAACCAAAAAGCCATAGCTGCAATTATTTCAAATTGTGTTATAGGTCCCCCTAAATCAGCCTCATTTACTTTTAATATAAAGGGATAAATTTCATTAAACAGCTGAGTAAATTCGTTTTGTCTTATTTGTCTGCCGCAAAACCATAACCTCTCTGTGTATTTTTTTATGTGCGGAGATATATGATAAGCAGAACGAAATCCATGAAAATTTAAAATATGCGCTGTCATTATAGTTGTTGAAGTCTTGCCATTAGTTCCAACAATGTGAATAAAATCTGTATGATTACTTTTATGTGGATTCCCAAGAAGTTCAAGAATTTTATTTATTCTAAGTAGATTTGGTTTTATTCCAAAAATTAATGAATCGTCTAAATATTTCTCAACTTGAGCATAATTAAATTTAGAACTGTAATTTTTTTTCATACTTTATTAATCTCTATATTATCCAATGCTATGCATAATTATCCGATACCCTGTATAATTATCCATCATTCTGTGTAATATCCAACACCTATATAATTATTCAATACTATGCATAATTATCCAACAACCCGCGTAATCATCTTAAATTCTGCATACTTTTAATAGTATTTAACTGTTCTTTTAAAACCTTAAGCTCTTCTAAACCCTTTTCTAATTTAATTTTTTCCTTATTAATTATATCTTTAGGCGCTTTACTAACAAATTGAGGATTTGAAAGTTTTTTAGAACTTTTTTCAATTTCTTCATTTAACTTTTCAATTACAGATAAAATTCTTTTAATTTCTGCATCAATGTTTATTACATCAAGTAAATAAATAAAAATTTGACTGTTATTTTTTATAGTCTTAATATAGCCTTTTTTCTCTACTGGTTCAGCAAAATCTAAAACTTCTATTTTTGCAAGATTTTTAATAAATAATTCATTATCTTTTAAAAGCTTAAGGGTATTTTCATCCGAAGGTTTTATACTTGCTTTTATATTAACTCCTGGATTTATTTTTTGTTCTGTTCTAATCCTTCTAATTTCGCTTACTATCTGAATTATTTCATTTACTTTATTCTCAGCTATTTCATCAATGTTATCTAAAATTTTATTGTTATTTTTAGGATAACTGGAAAGCATAATGCTTTCCCCTTCATGAGGTATGTTTTGCCATATTTTTTCAGTTATAAAAGGCATAAAAGGATGAAGTAGTCTTAAATACTTTTCTAAAACATACCATAAAACAAAAAGGGTTGAGTTAATCTTCATTTGTTGATTTAAATTTGAAGAGTTAAAAAGTATCGCCTTTGAAAATACCACTTTTGAAATTTCAATATACCAATCACAAAATTCATTCCAAAAAAAACTTGTAAGAGTTCTACAAGCAAAAGACATGTTATATTTAGATAGATATTTTTCTATTGATTTAACAGCTTTTGAAAGCCTTGATAAAATCCACTTTTCCCACAACCCAAGATCTAAATCTTTATAAGATACTTGGATTGACTTTATAAGTTCTTCTTTAAAATTAAAGTTTTGAAAATTTGAAAGGACAAACTTAGAAGCATTCCAAATTTTATTAGCAAAATTTCTGCTTCCTTCAATTTTCTCTTCTCCAAGCAATAAATTTTTACCAGGAGTTGTTAATGACGCAAGAGTAAACCTTAAAGAATCTGCACCAAATTTTTCAATTATTGAGAGCGGATCAATGACATTTCCCTTTGACTTACTCATTTTCTGCCCATAAATGTCATTAACTAACGGATTTACAAAAACCTCTTTAAAAGGCACATCTTTCATAAAATAAAGGCTCATCATTATCATTCTTGCAACCCAAAAGAAAATAATATCATGACCTGTAACAAGAAGAGTCGTTGGAAAATAATATTCTAGTTCTTTAGTTTTATTTGGCCACCCTAAAGAAGCAAAGGGCCAAAGACATGAAGAAAACCAAGTATCTAATACATCACTATCTTGGATTAAATTCTTGCTTCCGCACTTACATTTTAAGGGCTCATGCTCTGAAACTATCGTTTCATTACAATCACCGCAGTACCAAACAGGTATTCGATGCCCCCACCACAGCTGTCTGGAGATACACCAGTCTTTAATATTTTCAATCCAGTTAAAATATATTTTTTCCCACTTTTTTGGAATAAATTTAACTTTACCGTCTTTAACTGCCTCAATTGCTGGTTTGGCAAGTTTCTTCATTGATACAAACCATTGATTTGAAATTCTTGGTTCAATTACGCTATCACATCTTGAGCAAAAACCAATTGAAGATACATGCTGCCTTACTCTTTCAAGTAAACCCATATTATTTAAATCACTAATAATCTTTTTCCTTGCTTCATATCTTTCCATTCCTTTGTATTTTCCGGCATTCTCATTTAAGACAGCATTGTCATCCATAATATTGATTATCTCAAGATTATGTTTTTTAGAAAGTTCAAAATCGTTTGGGTCATGTGCAGGAGTAACTTTTAAAGCACCTGTTCCAAAGTTCATATCAACATAAGAATCAGCAATTACAGGTATTTTTCTCTCAGCTAAAGGCAGCAAAATAAATCTGCCTATGTATTTTTTATATCTTTTGTCTTGGGGATTTACTGCAACTGCAGTATCTCCAAGCATAGTTTCTGGACGAGTGGTAGAAACTGTTATAAATTCATTCTTACTTGCAAGACCAGTTTTTTCGTCAATTAGAGGATATTTTATATCCCAAAGACTGCCTTTTTTTTGTTTATGTTCAACTTCAATATCAGAAATAGCAGTCAGACATCTTGGGCACCAATTTATCATATAATTTCCGCGATAAATTAACCCATTATTATATAGCGTAACAAATTCATGTGTAACTGCCTTGCAGTAATCCTCATCTAATGTAAATCTTAACCTTTGCCAGTCACAAGAGCAACCTAAAGCCTTTAGCTGTGAAATTATCCTTGAACCATAGTTTTCTTTCCATTCCCATACTTTTTTTACAAACTGTTCTCTGCCTAAATCAAATCTTGTAATACCCTGCTTGTTTAACTCTCTTTCGACAACATTTTGAGTAGCAATACCTGCATGATCTGTCCCTGGAATCCAGCAAGCAGAATAACCCTTCATTCTTGCAATTCTTATCATTATATCCTGAAGTGAGTTGTTTAATGCATGGCCAATATGCAAATAACCAGTTACATTTGGAGGAGGTATAACAATACTGTATGGGATTTTATCCGGGTTTATTTCGCCATGAAAATAATTCTTTTCTTGCCAGAACTGGTAAATTTCTTTTTCAAATTCAAATGGATTATATTTACCAAGTGGTGTTTGAATATTTTCTTTTGTTAGTGAATTTTTCTTGCTTGTTTGCGGCATTAAACTTCCCTTTATAATTATAATTTTATTGGTTGTAATGTTAATTTATTGCTTATAATGTTAAGAAAGCTTTTCAAGATTCTTAAGCAAGCTTTTCAAAACTCTGGTTGTCTAAGCTTAAACTTTCCTTATCAGAAAGTAGTAAAGGATTTATTTTACTTTCAACTACCTCTTTTGTAATTACACATCTTTTTATATCTTTTCTTGAAGGAATTTCAAACATTACTTCAAGCATAATTTCTTCCATAATTGAACGCAAGCCCCTAGCACCTGTACCACGCTTTAGTGCAAGCAAAGCAATAGATTCCAATGCATCCTTTTTAAAAATCAACTCAACATTATCCATTGAAAATATTTTCTTATACTGCTTAACCAGTGAATTTTTTGGCTCTGTTAATATTCTTATAAGGTCTTGTTCATTTAGACTTGATAAAGTTGTTATGACTGGAAGCCTTCCAACAAACTCAGGAATCATGCCATACTTTAAAAGATCTTCTGGCAAAATCTGGGGCAGTAAATTATCCATCCTTTCAGTCTTTTTCTGTATTTTTTCAGGAATAAAACCCACAGAATTTTTATTTAATCTTTTCTCAATTATTTTTTCAATACCATCAAATGTTCCTCCACAGATAAATAATATATTTGATGTATTAATCTGAATAAAATCCTGGTGAGGATGTTTTCTTCCTCCATGAGGAGGTACATTAGCTTCTGTTCCTTCCAAAATCTTAAGCAATGCTTGCTGAACACCTTCACCAGATACATCTCTTGTTATTGATGGATTTTCAGACTTCCTGCTTATTTTATCAACTTCATCAAGATAAATTATGCCTGTTTCTGCTCTTTTAATATCAAAATCGGCATTCTGAATAAGTTTTAATAAAATATTTTCTACATCTTCACCAACATATCCAGCTTCAGTTAGAGCAGTTGCATCAGCTATTGCAAAAGGAACATTTAAAATTTTTGCAAGAGTTTGTGCAAGTAAAGTTTTGCCACAACCTGTTGGACCAATTAATAAAATATTGCTTTTTTGTATTTCAACATCATCTTTTAAAGAGTTATATCCATATTTAACTCTTTTGTAATGATTATATACTGCAACTGATAAAACTTTTTTTGCTTTTTCCTGTCCAATTACATAATCATTAAGAATAGAAAAAATTTCATTTGGCTTTGGAAGGTCTTTAAAATCAACTTCTTTTTCTTCTTTTAATTCTTCATCAATTATTTCATTACACAGCTCAATACATTCATCACAAATATAAACACCAGGACCAGCAATAAGCTTTCTTACCTGATTTTGGCTCTTGTTGCAAAAAGAGCATTTGAGAAAATCTGTTCTTTTTTTATCTTCTTGAGACAAATTACCTCATTCCTCTCCTATAATTAAATTAAATAATAAATTTTAATTTGAAAGTATAATCTTAAAATATTAACCAGTATTAGTATTAATTATTATTATTTATTATTTATTATTTATTATTTGTATTATTTTTATTATCTGTATTATTTAATAAATTATATTTTAACTATTCTGTATTTTTTGCTTTTTTAATTCTTGCTATTTTTTACTATTTTTTTATTATATCTTAATTTTATTATATCTTAACTTTTTCTATTATTTTTTCACTATTATTTCATCAATGATGCCATATTCTTTTGCACCTTGAGCGTCTAAGATAAAATCTCTTTCAGTATCTTTTTCTATTTTCTTTATGTCCTGTCCAGTATGTTTTGCAATTATTTCATTTAACAGCCTTCTAAGCCTAACCATTTCTCTTGTCTGAATTTCAACATCCATGGAAGTGCCTTGAACTCCGCCAGATGGCTGGTGCAAAAGTATCCTAGCATGTGGCAAAGAGTATCTTTTGCCCTTTTCCCCTGCAAGCAAGAGAACTGCTGCAGCGCTTGCAGCCTGTCCAATACAAATGGATGATACCGGAGATTTGATAAACTGCATTGTATCGTAAATAGCAAGTGCTGCGGTTACAACACCGCCAGGACTATTTATATATAATTGTATATCTTTTTCAGGATCTTCTGCATCTAAATGAAGCATTTGTGCCATAACAACATTTGCCATATTATCATCTATTTCAGAACCTAAAAAGATAATTCTTTCTTGCAAAAGCCTTGAATAAATATCAAAAGACCTCTCACCTCTATTTGTCTGCTCTATTACCATCGGTATTAAATAATCATTTACAACTCTCATTACTTTTCACCCTTTTTAATTAGTCTAACTTTTCACCCTTTTTAATTAATTTAATTTTAATTTAATCAGTTTGCTTCATCAATTGTCAATTATCTGTATAATTTGCTTAATTACTGTTATTTTACACATAGCTATGATTTTACATATAGCTATGGTGTAATGATTTATTTACTTATTTATTTACTTATTTATTTATTTATTATTTATTTATTTGGAAACCATAATTATATATTTAAAACCTATAACTATTTATTTGGAACCCATAATTTTTTATCACTCAAATTTTCTTTTTTCAAGTCTTTTTCTTCTTTAATCTTTGCATTTTTAATTAATAGGTCAAATAAATTTCGCTGCCTAAGACTTAAAATCAAATCGTCTTTTCCTTTTTCACTATCTAAATATTCTTTTACTTTTGCTTTATCTTCTTCATTTTCATAAGAATTTATAATTTTTTCTTTTTCTTCTAATATTTGTTCGTTAGTTGGCTCAATATTTTTGGCTTCAATTCTACTAATAGCAGAAATAATTAAATATTCTTTAGTTTCATTAATAGCACGCTCCATTATAAGCTGGTTGTGTTTCTCCTCAGTTAAATTAAATGCTTTAAGATAGTCTTCTTTTGAAATTTTATTTTTTTCCAAATAGTTCTGTAAATCCTCCTCAAACATTCTCACTCTGCTATCTATCATTGGCTTAGGAACTTCAAAATTTGCATTTTCAACCAAATATTTCAAAATATCAGCAATCATTCTTTCTCTTCTAGCCTTTTTTTTCTGCTCACCAATTTTTTGTTTAATAAAATCCTTAAACTCCTCTACATTTTTATAATCGCCAAACATACTTAAAAATTCATTATCAAGCTCTGGTAAAACTTTTACTTTTATTTCTTTTAAATCTATAGAAAAGTGCGCAACCTTTCCTGCTATACTTTGATTTGCTATATTTGGTGGAAGAAGCAAGTCAACTTCTTTATGCTCACCCTTTTTCATGCCAATTAGAGTATTTTCAAAATCCTCAAACAATGTTTTTGAACCTATTTCCAGTGTGTAATCCTGAGCGCTATTTCCTTCAAATTCCTGACCATCAATAGTGCCTGTAAAATCAACAATTACAAAATCCCCTGCTTTTGCTGGTCTACCTTCATCTAGTGTTTCAAGAGTCGCATAATTATTTCTTAATTGCTCTATTTGCTTTTCTACTTCTTCATCGCTAACACCTTCGCTAAGACCAACAACCTCAATGCCCTTATATTTTGGAGGCTCAATTTCAGGTTCAACTTCAACTGTTATCTCAAAATCAAGAGGAATATTTTCACCAATGCTGTTAATTTTTATCTTTGGATAATCAATAGGCTTAATTTTTGATTCATCTATAATTTGTGGATAAAGTTCTGATATTGCAATACTTGCAGCTTCATTTAAAACATACTCTTTACCAAAATTTAAATCAATTATATTGTAAGGAATTTTCCCTGGTCTAAATCCTGGAATTTTAGCTTTAGATGAAATTTCTTTATATGCTGTATTTAAGGATTTTTTTAAATAATTATTTGCAATTTCCAAATCAAGCATAACCTTATTTTTTTCAATTTTTTTTATACTTTTAACTTTATAGCTCAAAACTATCTCACTCCAATCTAAATAAAAAAATTTTATTAATAAATTTATTAAATTTAAAATTTATATGTATTATAAAATTTAAATTTATAATACTTTTATGGTGCGAGAGAGGGGATTTGAACCCCTACAGGTTGTTAGCCCACTAGATCCTAAGTCTAGCGCGTCTGCCAATTCCGCCACTCTCGCAAAAAACTAAGAAAACTATATAAAAACTATGGTGGGTCGTACAGGCTTCGAACCTGTGACCCCCTGATTAAGAGTCAGGTGCTCTGCCAGCTGAGCTAACGACCCATTGCAACCTATAGCAACGCATATTGCTTAAAATATATAATAATTAATACCTAAAATAACCAATGGCACGCCTGGAGGGATTCGAACCCCCGACGCACGGATTCGAAGTCCGACGCTCTATCCAACTGAGCTACAGGCGCTAATCATACAATAAAGTCACAAGCACTAAATAAATTAACAAAATAAAATCATATAATTTATATAATTAAATCATATAATAAAACATATAATAAAAATAAAAATGGGGTGAGAAACGGGATTCGAACCCGCGGCCTCAGGAGCCACAATCCTGCGCTCTAATCCAGCTGAGCTATTCCCACCACAAAATTTAAAATAATTTACTAATTTTTAAAATAATTTACTAATTTACTTAATGGCGCGCTTGAAAGGATTCGAACCTTCGACCTACGGATTAGAAGTCCGTCGCTCTATCCAACTGAGCTACAAGCGCATCAGACAAATAACTTTATAGAACAATTCTATAATCTTATATAATCAAAATAAACCTATCAAAACAAACCTATATTATTATATCAAAACAAAAAAATTTAACAAAATACCAGTATATAATTACTAATTCAAATAAGAATTGTCAATAATAATTTTTTTTGAAATTCAAAATAATAATCTAATATAACTAAAAATACAAGCCTAATTATTTAAAAGCGTTAGCATCTAAAATTTCTCATAACAATAAAAGTTAAGCTTAATTGATACGGCTTATAGATATGGCTTTCTATTGAAAAAACGTTTTGAAGGCTTAAAGCGGGCATGGTTCCTCCTTTAGAAGGAAAGCGAAGCCTTAAAACTTGAACTATCTTTTTTTCGCTGGGAAAAAGCTAGCGTGTTTTTGAAATAGAAAGCCATATCTTTTATTTTACTTTTCATCACGAAATTTTAGGTGCTTCCTTTAAAAGCTAATTATTTAAAATGTTATTTTAAAATGCTAAAACTGCAGAAATAATCGCAGAACTAATTATGAACTAATTATAGAAATAAAAGATTAGAAATAACTACCAATTTTTTAGTTTAACTTTATATTAACAATTTAAATTTTTTTGCACTTTATAAAAAATGTTTATATAGATGCCATATACCTATGAATATCGACAAAAGATATTAAAATTAGGTATCTTAAAAACAATATAAAGAACATTATAAGCATAAACTCAAAATTTCCTTAACCTTATTAATATCGTAATCTTTAACATTCCAAACATCTGCAAGCTCAAGTATACTGCCTGCTAACTTATCAATTTCATTTGTTGGAATATTTGCATCTTTAAATGATACAGGGCTTTTTATTTGGATAAACCAATTCTTTAAAGCTTCTATTCCTTTTAAAGCAGTATCTTCATCATCACTGCCTTTTATCTCAAAAACATTTTTAGCAAATTTTACATATTTAGAAATATTTTTCTTATAATTATATTTCATCCAACCTGGCACAATAATTGAAAGAGTTGCTCCATGAGCTAAATCATAGTAAGCACCTAAAATGTGTCCAAACATGTGGTTAGGAACTGAAAAATCACCAATTCCAGCTGTTCCAAGACCATTCCATGCAAGTGAAGCTGCCCACATAAAAGTAGCCCTTGCCTGATAATTAGTTAAATCTTTTAAAATTGTATTTGTTGCTTCAATAATAGTTTTTACTAATCCTTCAACATATCTATCTTGTATAGGACAGTTAGGGTCATTTGAAGTAAAATAACCCTCTAAAAGATGTATAACAGCATCAACTGCAGCATAAGCAGTATAGTCAGCAGGTATAGTCAAAGTAACCGATGGGTCAAGTATAGATACTTTTGGATATAGATTCTGATTAATAAACCCAAATTTTTGTTTTTTCTCTTCATTTGTCAACACTGTTCCGCCATTATATTCAGAAGCTGTTGCAGGAACAGTTAACACTGTTAAAACAGGCAAGGCTTTTTTTATCTCAGATTTGCCATTATAAAAATCCCAGACATCTCCATCGTATAGGGCACCTGCTGCAATTGCTTTTCCTTCATCAATTACACTACCACCTCCAACAGCTAAAATAAAATCAACTTTTTGGCTTTTTGCAATTTCGATACCTTTTCTAGCATGCGAAACCACTGGATTCGGTTTAACTCCGCTATGCTCAATTATTTCAAGGTTATTATCTTTAAGGGATTTTATTACTGTCTGGTAAACTCCATTTTTCTTAATAGAACCCATACCATAAACTAATAAAAGTTTTTTGCCATAATCCTTTGCAAAGCTTCCAATTAAAGAAATTTTACCTTTGCCAAATACTATTTTAGTAGGAAGACATAATTCAAAATCTTGCATTTTTATCACCTTCTCATATTAATCAATCTAATATATATCAATGCTTTTATACTTCACTTTAAATTTTATTTGGAAAAAAAATGGAGCGGGAAACGGGATTCGAACCCGCGACCCTCAACTTGGAAGGCTGATGCTCTAGCCAACTGAGCTATTCCCGCTCGTAAAGGAAACAAATTTTTGCAAAACACATTAATTTTAATGGTCGGGGTGAGTGGATTTGAACCACCGACCTCCTGCTCCCAAAGCAGGCGCGCTAAACCAAGCTACGCCACACCCCGAAATTTACAAAGTCATAAAAAAATTATCTTTTACCAATTTGTGTATATTATCACATATTTTAAATTTTTCAACAACCAGCCAATGTTTTGCTTTATTATATCTTAATATACTTTACTATAATATAATTTAATATAGTGTTAATTTAACATTTAATAGATCATTAACATATCATTTATGACAAAAAAGTAATACTTATTTTAATATTGTAATGCATATAAATTTTATGTAAAATTGTATGCAGGTGAGTTAAAATGAGAACAACAATAAATATCAATAATGAAGTAATAAAAGAAGCCCAAGCTTTATACAACACAAATAATCGTTCTAAGGCTATAGAAAATGCCATAAAAGATGCAGTAAGATTTAATAAATTGAAAGAGTTAATGTCTTTAAAACTAAAAATAAATTTTGATGAAGAATATATAAAAAAAATAAGAAACAGTGAAATAAATGAAGCATAAAATTATTGTCGATACTTCTGCATGGATTGAATATTTTAAAAACAACACAACTTTTGTAAAATTTATTGAAGAGAATTTATATATTGATTCAATTTTTATCACAGGTCCAATAATTTCTGAGCTTCTTCAAGGCACAAAAACTGAAAAAGAGTTAGACCTACTTCTATATTCAATTAAAGCAGTTCCATTTATAGAGTGCAGTTACGATGATTGGGTATCTGCTGGTCAATTGTCTTTCAATTTAAGAAAAAATGGTAAAATTATCCCGTTAACAGATTTGCTTATTGCTGTAATTGCGCTAAAAAACGATGCTAAAGTATTAACACTTGACAATCACTTTAAAGAAATACCTAAAGTCAAATTAATAGAATTGTAGTCTTTAATTGTAGTCTTTTTAAATATAATATTAATATAATATTAACTATTATTTGGACTTTGTCAGTTAATCCTTATTTCACCATTTAAAACCTCAAATTTAAGCCCAAAATAACTAAATCTTATTTAAATTACAATATACGCATACACTGCTTTATAAATTATAGGCTATTATAGACTATTATATACTATTTGCCATTTTAGCTTTAAAATCATTATACTAAAAAGAACTTAAGTAAACTGCAATTTTTGTAAGCGCTTTTGCTCTATGGCTGATTTTATTTTTTTCATTTGTATCAAGCTCAGCCATAGTACAAACATAACCATCCGGAATAAAAATCGGGTCATAACCAAATCCACCCATTCCCTTCTCTTCAAAGCCTATTGTGCCTTCACAAACACCATTTGATATGTTTAATATTCCTTTAAGAGGGTCATATAAAACCATATAACAGATAAATCTTGCTTTTCTATCTTCAATATTTTTGTAAGGTTTTAATTTTTCAAGAAGTTTTATTCTGTTTTCTTCATCAGTGGCATTATCTCCTGCGTACACTGAGGAAATAACTCCCGGCTCTCCATCTAGGATATCTACTTCAAGACCCGAATCATCTGCTAAAGTTAGCCTTTTTGTAAATTCTGAAACAGTTTTGGCCTTTAACACAGCATTTTCTAAAAAACTTTTTTCGCCTTCTATAACATCTGGAAAATTTCTAAAATTTTCAAAAGTTAACCAGTTTATATTTTTTAGCTTTGCTATATTGTCTTTTATTTTTAATAATTTTTTTTCGCTTAAGTTTTTATTTTTATTTTTATTTTTATTTTTACTAAGGCCAAAATTGTATAAATCTAAAAACTGCTTATCTTCAATTCTTATATCTTGAAAAAAATTAATAATTTCTAAAATTTTTCCTTTATTTTTTGTTGCAATTACAATTTCTATAACTTTTTCTTTTTCTTCTTTATTCAAATCTTTCCTTTCTGTTCTCTTTATGAATTTTCAAATTTGTAATTTAACTTAAAAACCTTATAAACCTTGAATTATATAATAATGTAATTAATCATAAACCAATTAGTTATTTCTGAATAATTGACTAAAATTTAAAAACTAAAAAAATTTGTGCTTAATGAATTCAAATTTTTTACAAAGTAATGAATCATTTAGCAAGAACTACTTAATAAACAAATTTTTTTATATTGATTATAAAACATATATGCCAACATAAGGTTATTACAAAAATATATTGACATTTTTAAATGAAAGAATAAACACCATGAAAAGGACTACAATTTATTTAGAAGATATAAAAATCAATAAATTACAGGAATATTCGTATAAAAATAAAATTAATACAGTCTTTACTTTTGATAGAAAATATTTCAATATATACAAACCTAAAAATTTTAAAACCCTAAATATTGTCCCTCTTTAACTAACCAGTCTTAACATTAATACTATTATCAGGATGCAAAATATTTCAGAAAAAAATTTTTTATTATATTTTATGACTTCAACACCTGCTTATTTTAACATACCTACCATATGTCTAAAATAACTTGACATTTTATAATCTCCATTTGATCCTAAAGTAAATATCTATTTATCTATATATATTTTTAAAACAACACTGGATAAAAAATAATAATTATGTTTAATTTTTTTAAGTCATTGAAATATAATAAATATTATACTAAAAATATAGAATAATAATTGAATAAATGATATAAAATTATAATAAATAGCAAATAGTATAATTTAATTATAAAATGAAAACAAAAAGGATAACAAAAAAAGGTATTGTAGTTTTATTTTTTACTTTATCTATTTTTATTGCAGTAGCTGTCCTGCAAGCTTTTATTTCTGCACATAATATTCTTAACTTTTTTATAAGATTTTTTGGTCTATGGGGTTATTTATCAATGGCAATTGCAGCAATTATGACCCCATTTTTAAAGGAAATTAACCAAATGTTTGGTAGACCATTTCTAATAATACATCATATCTTTGCATATGCCGGCTTATTTTTAATAACACTACATCCTATTTTTTTTGCAATATATTCATCAACTATAGATGTTTTTATCCCAGATTTCTCATCATGGTATAACTTCTGGCTTACTGCAGGCAGGCCTTCTCTAATAGTCCTTTATATAGCACTTATTGCAATACTACTTCGAAGAAAAATAAAACCTTGGAGAATAATACATGCTCTTATGCATTTAATGCTTTTATTAGGGTTTATCCATGCTATATTAATAGGAACGGATTTTAACTCTAAAGCAATACTTGTTATTTATTCTGTTGTTTTTGCAGCAGTAATTGTTTCATTTATAATAAAAAGACTGCAGCTTTACAGAAATTTAATAAAAAAGAAAAAAATACAAAAAGGATGGTAGAAATGAATTTTAATTTAATACAAAAAAGAAAACTCAATAGTAAATATAATATTGTTTATAATATTACTCAAATATCAACAGTTTTTATACTTGGCTTAGTAATTATCCTTATAGCATTGACCAGTAGTTGTAAAAGTTCAAGCAATTTACCTGACAAGACAACTGAATTATCCAATACAGAAGCTTCTTTAGACAAAAATTTAGACAAAAACATCGAAACAACTTTTAAAGCTGACGGAATTATAGAGAGTGGAGAGTATTATGGTTATAAAGATTTAGATGGCTTTGAGGTCTTCTGGTCAAATGCTAATGAAATTGCTTATGTTGCAATTAAAGCCAAAACTGAAGGATTTGTAGCAATTGGTCTACAACCTGGCAAGACAATGAAAGATGCCGATATGATATTTGGTTTTATTAAAGATGGTAATGTCACAATATATGATATGTTCAGCACTGGTAATTTTGGGCCTCATAAACCTGATGTTGAGCTGGGCGGTACTAATGATATTATCGATTTTGGTGGTTCAGAGTCAGGCGGATTTACAATACTGGAGTTTTCAAGAAAGCTTGTAACTGGCGATAATTTTGACATTGATATAACATTAGGTATTAATAAAATTATATGGGCAATAGGTTCAACGGACAATACTGAAATTAAACATATAAAAAGAGGTTATGGTGAAATAGAGCTTAAATAATCAGTGATTTTATTTCTTTAATATTATTAATTATAAATTTACAGAATATAAAAATAAAAATTTGAACCTCCAAATTTTATTTTCTAAAATACTTTTCCTATTTTATCTTTAAAAATTTATTTTTTTTCAAATTATATATTGGCATAAATTGAGTCTGCACCTTTTCCTACTACAATATCTATAATCATATTTTATTGAATAATGATTAAGATAATAAATAATTTTACAAATTAATATATTTATATTATAATTTATAAAAGTTTATATTATTATTTAAATATATATATACTATAAATTATTATTATAAATATTTATAAAAATATTTTTTAATTATTAACATTTTTATAAAATATTATTAAAGTGACATAATAATTCTGGGGGATAAAATGATTTGGGTTAAGATATTAATTAATTTTATACATTTGGCATCATCTTATGCTTGGTTAGGCTCAATAATATTTATTGCTTTTGTAGTAAAACCAATACTTAAAAAAGAAATTGAAGCAATTTCTTCTGAGATACTTAAGGTTTTCTTTTCGGTATTCAGAAAAATTACAGTAATTTCTGTGATATTAATTATTTTCTCAGGTATACTTATGTCTGTTAGGTTAACTAGTAATGAGCTTTCCATCCTTAGTACATACGGAATCATTTTTCTTATAAAACATCTATTAATAGCTGTTATAATTGCTCTTTCGCTTGTAGCAAATTTTTATGTTTTTCCTAAAATCAGAAAACTTTGCCAATTAAAAGCTCCAAATGAGTTATGCTACTATCAGAAACAACTTATAGCTGTATTATCTATAGCAATGATTTTTGGTTTTATTGTTTTGGCGCTCACTGCAACAATGCAATTTTTGTCTTAAAAAAATTACCAAAATTTTAAATCAAATAAATTTGGAGGATAAGAAATGTACAGTTCAACTTCTAACAAAGAAAAAACAATTGAAAAGTCCATCGCTACAGGCATAGCAGTGGTTATTTTAGGTTTTTTATTACTATTGTTTCCTATGCATAGTATTTTTGCAAAACCTTCAGAATGTGATGACATGCCTAAAAGTGGAAGTGTTAAATTAAAAGATGAGCATATTGGAAAAGACTGGGATAGCTTTAATCATGAAAACTGCAATGAATATAAAATTGATAGTGGACAAATTTTATGGCATCTTGTTCTTAGCCCGGTTGGAAAAGATGCTGCTGCAACAATCAATGGTGTTTCAGGAGTCAATAAAGGAGGAAGCATTCACTGGACCTTTATTATCTCATCTAAAACTGCAGAGGCGTGGGTCGCAGAAGTGAGTAATGGCTTGTGGTATACAGGACCAGATTGCAAATTACAGACGGAACTTAGGGTAAGCCATACTTGTTCTGGAGAAACGGACACCACAGAGACTACTGCTCCTGAAACAACTGCTGCTGAGACAATTGCTGCCGAAACAACTGTATCAGAAACCATAACTACTGAAACTACAACAACACCAACTTTAGAGACACAACAATTAGTAAACCTAGAGCCAAAAGGAATAATCGAAGTGCTGGGAATTTCAACTTTAGCTTATACAGGATTTAACTTTATATACCTTGTTTTTGGTGTTATTTCTTTTATTGCTGGTCTTGTAATACTAGCAGTTAAAAGGATTTTCTAATTGTCTTCTAATTGTGGGTGTAAGTCTTAGTTTATATTAATATTTAATATGATTGGTCAAAATATTGATTAAAAAAGTTTGCCAAAAAATAAGCTTTTTTAAGCATGTAGCTTTTTACAAAATATTTAAAAATATTTTATATGCCGATAAAGCCTTCAATGTAAAAAATTATAATTTGAAACAATACTTTGAAAAAAGTTCTTTACCTCTTCAACACTGTATTTCTCTTTTAAAAATTCTACATTAAAATCTTTAATATCTTCAAAATAAACAAGCTGAGACAGAAAAAGTTTTTCAGAAAATTGCCCAGAAAATTTCTCCTTGGCATCTGCAATTACTTGGCTAAAGCTAAAACCATTTTTTAGAATAATAAATAGATCAACATAATCACGATATTCAGATCTTCTTCCAATAGCGTATGCTTTGTCTGAAGCAATATCTTTATAAGATGACAGTTTTATAAAATTTTTAACTACAACCGGTTTGTATTTTCTTTTAAAAGGGAAAAAAATAAATGAAACTTTTATTATGCTATTTGCAATAAATGTAAGCTCATCCCAATTGTCAACAAGAATTTCAATTTGTGAATTAAAAGCCTTTGATGCTAGCTTTACAAAACCTGATGGAATTTCATATGTGGAAAAAATAAGTCAAAAACGTATGATCTCCTGATAGGTTTTTGCAGCATAAGCGCAGTCCCGCCTGAAAGAAATCCTTTCTTGTTAAAAAAGGGTTCAAGGCTAATTAGGATTTTTTCTTCGCTCTTTTTAAGCAGATTAATAAAAACTTCTGACATAGTTACTTTCTTTAAGCTCTGTCTTTATTTTAAACATATAATTCTTTATAAATAGAAAAACAGGCCTTGTATATACTTTTAAAGGATTATTCATAAAAACATTTATTACTTCCTCTTTTGAATATATACCTACTATATACTTTATATCTTCAATACTGCCATAAGCTAAAACCTGATTAATTATATAAATTTTGTCTTTTTTAAAATCCAAGGTTTTTATATCTCTTGACCACAGAAGGGGCTTTAGGCTTTTAAGGATAATATTATTGTCTTTTTCATATTTTTCTTTAAAAACAGATTTTTCAGGGTTTATTTTATTAGGTTTTTTTATATTAGCTGTATTTACTTTTTCCATATGTTAAATCAGTTAATGATGAATAATTGATAAAAATAAAAAATTTAAAATAATTTGTGCTAACTAAACAATAATTTCTTAGTAAATAAGTAATTATTAAGCTTACCTAGTATAAGCATAGGCTAATTATAGCATAATATTTGAACAATTTCTTAAAAGAGTAATTTTTGTCAAAACTTAGTCTTACTGTAAAGACCTGTGAATATAGCTCTGATTTACTTATAAGGCTTTGCTTGCAAGAAAAGTTTAAGGTATTAAGAAGCCTCACTTATGAGGCTGATTTGCTTATATAGCTTGTTTTATACCTTATAGCCCTAATAAAAAATAGCAATTAAATACAAATTTTACTGGCTTTCTTTTACATCATTTATAAATTCTTTAACTTTTTCTTTTATAATATCTCTAATCTGCCTTGTTTTTTGTAGTTTTTCTTCATAAGTGCCCTCAAGGCTTGAAGGATCTTCTATATCCCAGTGAATACGCTTAGGAACACCAGGAAAAATTGGACATTTTTGCCCCCTTGATTCATCACATACAGTTATTATATAGCCATAAAATCTCTTCTCTTTAAAAAAATCTTTTACATCATCTACACTATTATTTGAAATATCAATTCCATCTTCTTTCATTACCTGTACTGCAAGAGGGTTCAACTTTCCAGGCTCAAATCCTGCACTTTCAGCATAAAACATATCACCCCCAAGTGTGTTTAAATAAGCTTCAGCCATTTGGCTTCTTGCAGAATTATGAACACATAAAAAAAGTACTCTTATTTTATCCATATAACCTCCTAGAAAATAATTTGTAAAAATATTTTATATTCCCTTCTTTTTAAGAGTTTTTGGCTAAAATTAGGTGTTAATTAAATATTATACTCCTATTATCTAGAAACTTTTACTATCTATAATGTTTTTATACTGATATATATTACACTATTTAAGCCAACTTCTAAAATTAAGTAAAAAAAATTCATAAAAATTTAACATTTATTATTAAACATAGAAAACTTTTAAAAACTATCGTAGAAATCTTTATTAATATATTTTACAAAAACTTACTTTTGATCTTTTATAAAACTTTGACAGAAAAGCTTTTTAGATTTTGCTGCAAATTTTGCTAAAAATATTTGTGAAAAACTTTTTTATGAAAAATTGCTTGAAAAATTAAAAAATTGCTTATTGATGATATATTTAAGGAATAAAGGCATGGTGAAAGAGTATTTTTATTTAATAGTTTTTAAATAACACTTGCAGATTCTTTTAATTTTTTTCCAGTTTTCTTTCAATATACATTTTTTAAAATATACCTTACTTACTCTAAAAATATAAAAGCATTAATTTTAACTTTGCTATTATTTAATAATATTTAATTTTAGCAGGGTTAATGAATCTAAAAAATGTACACGTTTTTACAAATTATTTTCACAAACTTTTTCCAATGTTAAGAAAGTCTTTTTTATTTTTAATTTCTTAAGAAAATGTTTCACATAAGGCTATTCTTCATAAAAATTATCAATAGCATTATTTATTCTTTCTATTACTGGAGGATGACTAAAGATAATAAATTTTAGCACTGGACTAGGTTTAACATTTGATAGATTTGAAATAGCAAGCTTTTTAAAGATATTTATCTGGGTTTCTAAATCACCTGTAAGCTTTAGTGCTGTATAGTCTGCTTGCTCTTCAAATTTTCGTGAAATATAGTTTTGAAATGGAATAGTTATATATGAAATTAAACTAAATAATATAAACAATATTAAAACAGACTTTACGCTGACATTTAAATTTAAACCTAACTGAAATAACTTTAAAATAAATAATAATAGAATTATTGAAGCGCTCCCTATTATTAAACTTATAAATATATGCTTATATTTCCAATGGCCTATCTCATGCGCAATTACAGAAAGAACTTCATTTTTAGGGCTTTTGTTTAAAAGATTGTCATAAATTACTATTCTTTTTGTTTTTCCCATTCCGGTAAAATATGCATTAATTCTTGTTGTTTTTCTGCTTGCATCTGCAACAAGTATCTTATCAACATGTATATCAGCTTTACCAGCAATTTTTATAATTTCATCTTTAAGCTCTTTATCTTCAAGCTCCTTAAAATTATAAAATAAAGGATCTATAAGAATTGGGAAAATAAAAATTGCTATTACTAAAAATAAAATAAATATTGCAGAGGCAGCAAGCCACCAATTTTTATGCAGGTGTATAATGAGTATATATATTATTGTAAGTATAAATGTATTTATTAAAAGTGAAATAGCTTTATCTTTTAAAATATCCAAAAACCATTCATAAAATGTTTGTTTTGAAAGACCAAACCTATGCTCTAATACAAAGCCACGGTAGTATTGCAGAGGAAATAAAATAATATAAAGAATGATATTAAAAAGTGCAAAAATACCACATGCAAGTAGGATTGGAATTCTGCTGTTTGAATAAAAATTTTTCCAGAAGATAAAAATTATTCCAAACATAAAAATCCAGGAAATAAGCCTTTGTAATACAGAAATTAAAAGAGCAGCCTTGTTGTAGGAGCTAGCTGTTGTTAAAAAATCAGTATTGAAATACTTTAGTACATCTGGATTATTTGAAGGCTTTATAATGACAGCTGAGATGAAAATTGTTACCAGCATTAAAAAAGCCAGAAATGTAAGTAAAATAAAAGAGTAAAAAGCCCAGTTATAATTTGCCATTTTTGAAAACTTCAAAATATTTTTATTTTATAAATTTTAATATAAATTTTGAATATGCTGATACCATCTGTTTTGCTTTCCTGACTTCCGCATTTTTAATCTAAACTATACCATAATAAAGTTAACTTAAGTATAAAAATATTGCCTAGAGGTTAAAAAGCAAATGCATTGACCAGTTAAAAAATAATACTTTACAAATATTAGTATTTTAAACTTTAGCTGAATTTGCAAGAGTAAAAAAATAAAGAAAATGTAGTGCCCATGAAAAGCTAAATTTAATCTTAATTTTTATAAAAAGTGCGGAAGTCGGAAAATAAGTGTGTTTGCTTAAAAGAAATATAGCTATCCTCTATAATCACTACCAAGAATAATTGTTATATCCACATTATCAATGTTATTACTTGATTGTGAAATCTGACCGACACCTAAATATTTCTTTAAATCTTCTGCTATTAAGTTTATATCCTGTTTAGAGGTAAATATAATTATTTTAGTAGTTTTATAATTAAAATTATCTGCATTCTTAGTTTCTTTAACAATAATCTGAACTTTATCTTTGTTAAAGAATGACTCAATTTTACCTTTAAGTCTTGCAGCAATACCTTGTGTTCCCTGACCATTTAATATGTTTATAGTATATTGGCTTAACTGTGTTGAGGACTTAACCAGCTGACTTTGGCTAAAGTCACTTCCAATTATTATAACTATATCTGACACCTGCAAATAGCCTTTGCGGGTGGAAATAACTCCTGTCTTTAATATACTTTTTATCTCGTCTGCAGCTTTTAAAATTTCCTGATTATTGTTTTTGCATATAATTTGGGTATTTTTGTAGCTAAAACTTTTTGCATCAGCAACTTCTACCACTTTATATTTAAAATTTCCATTTAAATCTTTTATTGATGAAACTAATTGTGAAGTTTGAGCAGCTATTCCTTTTATACCAACACCGTTTAAAACAGTTATAGTAAATGCAGAACTGGAAATATTTGTATCTTCGCTTTTTGTATTTATATTATTTACACTACTGTTTGCAGTAGTTGCACTATAAGTATAGCCGTTTTTTATGTAATTATTTATAAGGCTGTTAAACTCAGGTGATGAAAGAAAATAAGAAAGAACAGCTGATCTTTTCTGATATTTAAGCTGAGAAATCCAGTAAGCCTCTCCGTTTGGGTCAGGATTTCTATCAAGAACAGTATTATATAGAATATTAATATACTGGGCGTCTGTCAAATTTCTACTATTAAATTGGTTGCTTAAAATAATGCCTTTTATAACATCTGCATAACTAATTTCACCTGAACTTAACCTACCTGCCCAATTATTTATTGTAGCTGCATCAGGGTCTATATTTAAACCTTTTTGGTATACTTTTTTGACAAATGCTTGAGCTGATGCAAGCTTTCTTGCCTCTAATATTTCTTTTTCACTTATTTTAAGGTAATCAAGAATACCATTATAAATTCCAGTTGCAATTTTATCTCTGAAGCCTGCATCATTTAGTTTAGCTTCTTCATCTGGATTTGAAATAAAAGCTGCCTCAACTAAAGCTGAGACCATTTTTACATTTTTTATTTCTGAAAAATCTGAAGCCTTTACTCCCCTGTTTGCTGTTTTTATCTGTTCTATTACTCTGCTGTTTAAATAACTTGCAAGAACTCTGCTGTTAGGTGACTGACTGTAGTAAAAAGTTTCTGTTCCATTTTTTTCTCGGGAAGTATGGCTGTTATTGTGAATACTTATAAAAATGTTTGCATTGCTTGAATTTACAAAATTAGCAATTTCTTCAAGGGATTTTTTTGTATCATCTTCACGTGTAAGTAGAACTTTAAAGCCAGAGTTTGCAAGTTTGTCTTTTAGCCTAAAAGCAATATCAAGATTTACATCCTTTTCTTTTAACCCGGATGGGCCTGTTGCACCATGATCATTTCCTCCATGACCTGGATTAATGCATATTATAATTTGTGAGTTAGTATCTGCATAGATTGTTTTAACTAAAGTAAGATAAAAAGATGCAAATACAATTACAACTGTTATAAGAATTAAGAGTGATATTAAAGCTGACTTAAAAACATTTGGACAAGCATTTATTTTTCTTTTTATAAACATTTCTACTTAATTGCTATAATAATTGCTATGAATTTAAAATATAAATTATTTATATTCTAATTTTTATGCTTAATGCTACTTTTTAGGCTACTTCTAAAATAAATAATTGCTTTCTACAATTTTGCTTTTTATAATTTGCTACTAATAAATACAACAGAATTATTAATTTTAATAATTTAATATTAATATTTACAATATTTATAATATTTACACATAAATATTACACTGTCAATAAAAATTGTAATTATAGTTAGCGTCTCAAATCTGGTGACTTGTACCACTCACTTCTGGGCTTTAGGTTCAGTAATTTATTAATTTTTTATATTTTAAAAGGTAAATTCATTCCTTTTTTTAATATTTTAATGCTATTTTAATGATATTTTTGTTCTATATGCAAAATTGAATAAAAAACTAAATCATAAGTATTTACTTATAAATTGAATAATAAATTAATATTTTACTATAAATAACGCTCAGAAATTAAGTTATTAAAAAATTCATAATAATTTAATATTCTTAATAAAACTTTAACAAATAAGTTTAATGTGAATTATTATCTTGTAAGTCCTTGTTGTTAGGTTAAGGAGGTTTTAATTGAAAAACAATAGTGTATTATGCGATGATGATTTAGGAAAAATAATGTTTTCTGACGAATACTGGAAAAGTAAAGTATAATATTTAGCCTTTAAGGAATTTTAACAATATGTTTAAGCAACAACAGCTGGAAAAAATGTTTCACATCAGGCTATTCTTAATAAAAATTATCAATAGCATTATTTATTCTTTCTATTACTGAAGGATGACTAAAAATAGTGAATTTTAATAAGGGTAAGTCTTTATTTTTATAAAGCTAAAATTTATAAAAACTCTTAAGCTAAACCATAATAATAATTAACTATTAAAATAAATTATAATATTATACATTTTGTATATGTAGCCATATACATAACTAAATTAAATCTCTTTTAAATGGCAAATTAAAGGTTTAAATTAAATTAAAAGCATATAAGATAGATGAGGAGAAGTTTTTAAGGCATTAAAAAAACAACACTTTTATTTGAAGAAGATGTCTACAATAAATTAAAAGAACGAGCAAAAAGAGAAAATGTATCCATTGGAGAGCTGGTAAGAGAAGCTGCGGCAACTTTCTATAATATAAAAAGTAAAGAAGATAAATTAGATGCACTTGAAAAGTTAAAATTACTTAATCTGCCCATTGCCGATCAAGAACAAATCGAAAAAGAAATATTAAAAGGGGTGCTAAATGATAAGTAAATATAAGGTATTTATTGATTCAAAAATACCAATGTATGCTGCAGGAAAAGAACATGAAAATAAGAAACCTGCCATTAGAAATTTTATAGCTTGTTTCCAATGGTGGAATAATTGGTATTACATCTACAGAGGTTCTCCAAGAAATATTATATAGAGAATTATATAGAGTTTATAATATTGAAATCATTTAAAGATTAATAGTAATCTGACTTTAACATTACCTTTAATATTACTATAAAAAACTTAATAAAACTGCAAGAAGCACACCGTTTGAAATAGGTTAATATAGACTAAATTAGTATTAACAATTACCTTCTTTCAATTTAAATCTCGTTTGTTAGTGGTTATTTTTTAGGTATCCTATAATTCTTTCCTGTTTCTATAAATGCTTTTATATTAGCTTCAGGAGTTTCTTGTGGTAAATCACACCCTGTACTTAATATAAAATTAGGATAAGGATCCATTTCTTTTAGTAAATTACTAACCTCTTCTTTTACCTCATCAGGAGTTCCTCTAAGTATTGTATTAGTTGGACTTATATTTCCAATTAAAACTACATTTTTTGTAAGAATTTTGGCAGCCTCTTTAAGATCAACTCCAACTTCTTTTGAATCAAGGCTTAAACCATCTACACCTGCGTTTACCATCTCATTAAGCAAATGCATTGTGTTTCCACATGTATGATAAACTGTATTTACCCCACTATATATACAGCTTTCAACGATATGTCTAACATAATGTGCTGAAAAATTTCTAAATTGTTCAGGTCCCAGCATTACTGCAGTTGGTTCAAGAACACAAATTATATCTGCTCCAGCAGAAATAAGCATATTTACATATTCCTGTATTTTTTCGGTGGTAATATCACATATTTTTCTTAATTTTTCTGGTTCCATAATAGATGCCATAGCTGCTTCATCAGCACCCATTAATAAAGCAGCAACAGAATAAGGACCTGTTACATAAGCTCCTTTTATTACATATTCAGGAAGTCCTATTTTCATAAGCTTAACAGTATTTACATAACCATTAATTCTACTATCAAAAGAAATATTTATACTAGCAATTCGATCAAGTTCGTTTATGTCAAATTTATCCTTTGGAACAGTTGCAGAATCTTCTCTTGGAAATACAGTAAATCTTCCTAAAGCATTTGCTTCAACTGATAAATCCATTAGCGGAAATATTACATCAGGTTTAAATTTTTCTACTAATATTTTTAATACCTTGTAATGCTCACCATAATTTTGTTGAGCAATTTTAATATTGCTTCCAATAAGCTCAACTCCTGGGAAACCTAAAAGTGGAGCAACTAGCCTTTTGCCTTCCTTGTATTTGTCTTTAACTATTTCTATTAATGATTTTCGTTTCATATTAACTTTTATTATACTTTATAATTTATATTTTACTATTTAAAAATTTTATAAAAAAGCCAACCCAATGATAAACATTAAACTATAAACCAATTTTTTTAATTTAATAATTAATAGATAATGCTTAAAATAAACAAATTTATTTTATTTTATTTTATTTAGTATACTTATTTCAATGAATAAAATTATATTTGGCAAAAATACATTTAACAAGAAAAGTAAGTATATAATTATCAAGCTTTTTTCACTTTAGAAAATTTTTAAAATAAGAATTTTACGGTTAAAGTTTTTAACGAAAATTTCATTTACTTGTAAAATTATTATAATATGTGTATATTATTATTATATATTATGAAATAAAAGTAATTAAACAAAAGCAAAAATATTAATAACATTAAAGTTAATACAAATTAAAATTATTTAATAAGTAAAAGTATAAAATTATTTATAACATAACAAGGAGATTTAATAAAAATGAAATTTCAAGCTAAAAAAAGACATTTACTTACCCATAATTTTTATTTCAAATCAACCATTATCATATCAGTTATTACAACAATTTTTACTTTATTTACCTTTTTTAATTTAGCAGGATGTAATAAAACTATATCTGAACAATCACAATTAAAGGAAACTGCTACAACTACAGAAACTAATTCTTCTACTACTGAAACAATATCTTTAGAAACAAAAATCGAAACAACAACCACAATACAGGATAAGTTGTTTGATATAAGAAATGTTACAGAACAACAGAGAAATGAAGCACGAAAATTATTTCCCTCTCATATTACCAGCGCATTTCTGGAAGGAACCATGGAACCCCCCGAAGGGTTTGATTCATGCATAGAAGCCCAAATTGGAAAAAATCGTTTAGATGAAATTCGCAAAGGACTGAGTAAACCCACAGGAGAAGAAAATGATATTGCTGCACTTTGCTTAATGAGTTTAGGCATAAATCCTGATTTACTTTTAAGTGGTTCTTTTATAACCTCAGTAAAAAATGTAGAATCAAAATATAAAGTTGCACCTGGAAATCTTTCTGGTTGGTTTAAAGAAGGTCAAGAAGCTGATATTATGCTTTCAGGTTTTGGGTTTAACAACTCTGGCGGTCCCCTCTCTTTTAATCATCCTAAAGGCATCGCTACTGATGGTAAACGCCTGCTTCTTGCAGATGGAAACAATAATCGAATACTTATATGGAATAATCTTCCCAATGGAAATACACCTCCAGATATTGTTTTAGGACAACCTGATTTTAATACCAACGAGCCTGGTGACGGACCTAATCAGATGAATTGGCCAGTAGGTGTTGCAACTGATGGAACTCGAGTAGTTGTTGCTGATACTAACAACGACAGGATTTTAATTTGGAATAAATTTCCAACCAGTAATGGACAATCAGCAGATATTATTTTAGATGGAAAAGCAGGTCGAGAGGACATAAGAGTAAATAAAAGCACATTTACCTGGCCATGGGGCATTTGGACTGATGGTAAAAAGCTTGTTATAAGCAGTACTTTTGGTGGCTATGTACTTATATGGAATACATTTCCTATAAAAAATAACCAACCAGCTGATATCTTTCTTACTGCTGGTGGTAAAATGGGAACACCTAGAACTATTACAAGTAATGGTAAGTATCTAATAGTTGGTGACCATAATGCTAAGGAAACAAGCTCTGAAATTGGAAATTTTTTCTGGAAAGAGTTCCCTACAAAAGATGACCAGCCTTTTGACTTTTTTGCACCCGATCCAATAGATAAAAAGGGGGCATGGATGACAGGTGATTTTACCTCTGATGATAAACTTATTATGATAGGCTCAACCCTTCACATATGGGACTTGCCACCTTCAAGTGAAGATGATAAACCATCCATTTCAATATCAGAAAAAGCATATAGATTTATCGGTGGTGATGGGGCAAGTCTTGCCATAGCTGGAAATAAAGTTTATATATCTTTATACAATGCAAATTGCATTGTTGGATATAATAATATTCCAAATGATTTACAAGCAAAACCAGATTTCTCTATAGGAAGCCCAGATATTAACACTAATACTCTTGAAACAAATTATTTTATTACTAATGGTGTCCCAGCCACCAATGGAGAAAACCTTTTAGTCTCATCAGATTTTGATAAAAAATTATATGTTTGGAAAAAAATTCCTGATGAAAATGGTGCATGGCCAGACTTAGTTTACAGCTTATCTGAAGAATTTTGGGATAATGCACTCTGGGAAAATATATTTGCTTTGGCTGGAAAAACTTCAGTTGTAATATGGAAAAATCTACCTCTTGACGGCCAAAAACCAGATATTACCTTTAAGGATAATATTGGGGGTATATCTTTAAAGGATTTAAAAGGTGTTGCCCTAGATGATAAGTATTTTTATTTGTCTGATAATGAAGCTAATAAGGTTTATATATGGCAAGGCATACCTGACGGTAGAACTCCACCAATTTACAGTCTGTCAGTTAATGGTCCATGGAGACTATCAAGTGATGGAAATTATTTAGTTGTTACATCAATTTTCAATCACACAGTTAACATCTATAAAGTTTCTGAACTATCATCTAATTCAAAACCTGTTACTGTTATTGGTGAAAAAATTAAGATGTTTAATTTACCGCAAAATGCAATAGCATCAAAAGGTAGCTTGTTTATTGCTGATACAGGTTTCCATAGAGTTCAAATATGGAAAAATATAAAAGATGCAATAAACGGAAAAGAACCAGATGTAATCCTTGGAAAAGGTGGTCCAAATATTCCTCCTATGCCAACAAGAAATTCATTTTTTAATCCGGCTGGACTTGCCTTTGACGGTAGTTATCTTTGGGTAAGTGAATTAAAATTTAGTTTCAGAATTTTACGCTTTTCAGTTAAATAGTTTTTAAAAATAATATATAAAAATATAGACTGAGAGCTAAATAAAGGGTAATAGTTTATAAAAATTATTATTAATTATTACTATTAATAAATTACTATTTTATTATAAATAACGCTCATAATTAAGTTACTAAAAAATTCATAATAATTTAATATTTTTTTAGCCAATTTGTAAAACTATTATTTAAAGAATTTTTGCTATTACTCCGTTATGTTTTAAACTTAGATTTTTAACAAGAATATTTATATTTGCAAAATAAATAAAACTTATTTTTTACTTATTGCTAATAATTACTCCTAAAAACATATTTTATTACACCTTTAGGGCAAATATCAATGCATTTTCCACAGAGTATGCACTCAGAATTTTCCATTTTGCCTGTCTGAACCATTTTCATTACATCAAGACTCATTGTACAAGCTTTTGAGCATTTCTCGCATTTTATGCATTTATCCTTTTCAGCCCTTAATCTAAGTGAGGGAATTTTTAAAATAATTCCAAGCTTTCTTCCAGCTACCAGTAAAAATGATAGTAACTTGTATATGAGAGAGTTCAAAAGGCATAAAAAATATCACTATGAAGTATTTCAGCTATTTATAATTAAAGTCTCTCGACTATAGTTTTAACTTTACAACTTTAATAATAATTAACTTTAAAATTTATATACTAAACATATTTTAAAATGGTAAATTTAATTGTATAAATAAAATAAATTTAATTTTTATTTTTAATATTTTCCGTTAAAATATCAATATATTTAAAATTAATTTATTAAATTTTACTAACATTCATTTAATTAAAATTGATTTAAATTGATTTATAATACTGAAGAAAATAGAGCAAAATGCATTTGTCCTTCATGCCCTAGTTTTCCTCGAACCTGTATTGGAGAGTTACTTTACTGTTCTACTGGGGCAAGTAAATGTGACATTGAAATCCACAAATGTATTTGTGACAAATGTGAAGTATATATTGAAAATAAATTGGGTGGGCTTTATTTTTGTGCAAGAAATATCACAAGTAGTGGCAAGCACTTATCCCGTAAAAGAAAAAATGATGAAGAGATTTCCTTTTACAATAAAATGCTTTATATTAAGCAAATTGCTGAAAGTGGCAAAAGTATAATTAGTTCCATGGGCTCTCAAAAATTTATCCCATTTAGCTTTGACCAAATTCATTTTATCCCAGCACAAATCCATAAAATACCTCTAGAAAGAGATGATTTTGTAAACACTGAAATTATTATAGGAAAATCATCAAAAAACCCATTAAGGTTATCATCACCTATAATGTTAACTGGAATGAGTCTAGGTGCAGTATCAAAAAATTTAAAATTAGTATTTGCAAAAACAGCATCATTGCTTAAAATAGCGTTTAATTCAGGTGAAGGCGGAATACTTGATGAAGAACTGGATATAGCAGGTAGCTTTCTTATAGGCCAGTATTGCACAGTAGATAATAAAGTTGATTTAGAAAGATTAAATAGGGTCGCAGCAATAGAAATTAGGTTTGGACAAGGAGCATATCCTGGTTGGGAAAGTTACCTTCCACCAGAAAAATTAAGCCCTGAAATTGCAAACATTAGAGGCATAAGAGGCACAGAACCAATATATTCACCTGCTCATCACTCTGATATAAATAATAAAGCTGAGCTAAAAGCAAAAATAAACTGGATAAGAAAAAATACTGCTGGCATTCCTGTTGGGGCAAAAATCGGCTGCGGAGATATTGAAAATGATATTAAAATTCTTGCCAGCGCTGGTGTTGACTTTATAGCAATTGATGGATTCGGTGGTGGGACAGGTGCTACGGAGAGTTTTGTCAGAGAAAACGTTGGTCTACCTTTAATTGCTGCCCTTCCAAGAGCAAATAAAACTTTAAAAAAACTCGGTGTTAAAAATAGAGTTTCACTTATTGCAGGTGGAGGCCTAAGAACTTCTGCTGATTTTGCAAAATGCCTAGCAATGGGTGCTGATGCAGTATATATAGGAACAGCAGCTTTAATTGCAGTTAATTGTGATCAATACAGAGTGTGTCACACTGGACTTTGCCCAACGGGTATAACAACTCATAAAGAGGAACTTACAAAACACTTAGTTATAGAACATGGAGTAAAAAAACTTACAAATTTTATCAAAGTGTCAACTGAAGAGATTGCTAATTTTTCTAGAATAGTTGGCAAAAACGATATTAATTTGCTTAACATACAAGATTTAGTATCAATTAATAAAGAGCTATCTGAGCTTACAGGCATAAAATGGCTTAATGGTCACTAAAAATAAAGAATAAAGTAAATTAACCAAGAAAAAATATATCAAATGGAATTGCTGCTAATTTTTCATTAAATATAACACTTTTATTTCCGGGGTATAAAAAAATAACATATTTTAATCGGTCTTTTAAATTTTCAATAAAAAAATTTGCTGATTTTAAATCTTGCTTTGAAATTTTACCTAACCATTTTACTTCAATTCCTACAAGATTTTCTCCATATTCAAGCAAAAAATCTATTTCCTGTCCTGAATGTGAACGCAAAAAATAAACATTTGGTTTTTGTTTAGAATAGGAAATAATTTTTCTTAGCTCATTAGATACCCATGTTTCAATGATAAAGCCAACCCTACCAACCCTATTTTGAAGTTCTAATGTTTTCCAGTTACTGGTTGCTGTGATATTACATACCATTCCTGTATCTGTATAATAAACCTTTGGTGTTTTAACTAGGCGTTTACCAATATTAGAGTAATATGGGTATGAAAAATAAATTTGATATGTTAACTCAAGCAATGATATGTATCTTTTCAAAGTAGAAAGCGGTAATCCGATTTCAATTTAAATATTGGTTAAATTAACTAACTGGCCTGTTCTTAAGGCTATTACTGCTAATAGTCGATTAAATTCTGGTATGTGCTCTAAGTTAGCAATATCTCTGATATCTCTTTCAATGTAAGTTTTTCTATAGCTTTCAAACCACTGATTTCTAACTTCATCTGAATCTATAAAAGCAGGAGTTGGATAACCACCTTTAAAAATTATTTTTTTTATTTGAAGTATGTTATCCATAAAAGATTCTTTTGGCAGAATACTTACTAATTCAGATGCTGAAGAACACATATTTATTTTTTCTATTATTTCATTATTTTTTACTTTATTTAATTCAGCCCATGAAAATGAATAAAGCTAATGAATAGCTATCCTACCAGCTAAAGTTTCGGAAATTTTTTTTAAAGTCATTATATTTTTAGAACCTGTAAGTAAAAATTGCCCAGGTTTTCTATCCTTATCTATATTTAATTTTATGCATCTAAAAATGTCTGGTACTTTTTGAACTTCATCTATTACTAGCGGTGTTTTATTAGCTAATATAAATCCATCGGGGTCATATAAAGCTGCATCAAGGGTTGTTCTGTCATCAAAGGTTAAATAATTAGCTTTCCAGCTTGATTTTGTTATTATTGATGCAAGTGTTGACTTTCCTACTTGCCTTGACCCAGTTAATAAAACAGTTGGGAAGTTCTTGAGAGATTCTGTTATTTTATCTTGTAAAAGTCGCTCAATTAACATAATGGTTACATTTTAACCATTCAATGGTAAAATTTCAATAAAAATGGTAGTTTTTTTTACAAGAGGAATTATTTTATAAATTTCTTATATATCAACTTTTCTCATAAATTCTCATAAAAATATTTAAGCTTTTAATATGGTATTCAATACAAAAGCTATACTAGGTAAATAGAATAATGTTATATTCAAACTCTTTATAATTGTCAATTAATATTATCCTTCATTTATATTTGAGCTTGTTTATAACTTTTTTCGACTTTTTCTCAACCCTTTACCCAGTTTTTTATAAATGCCAATTAGCTTTAAAAGCTCGTCAGTAATCCAGATAGAGCTTGATACCAAAACAACCATTAGCCAATTTTTGATACTAAGAGAAGTGGTTCCAAAAATAGTATGCCCAACAGGAGTCTGTACAGCTATTATTTGTAGAATGATTGCTAAGCTAATTCCAAAAAGAACCCATCGATTAGTGAATAAACCAATTGAAAAGATTGAGCTACGTGTAGATCGAGCATTAAGAGCCTGAAACCATTGAAAAGCTGCTAATGTAGTGAAAGCAATTGTTCTGGCATAATCTAGGTTACCATTTTTACTTGAATACCAAAAAAGGCCAATTGTACCAATAGCCATTATAGGTGTAAGTAAAGCCATTCTTAAAGCAGTGACTCGGTCAATAATGAACTCTTTTGGATCACGAGGAGGTTGTTTTAGTATACTTGCATGGCCTGGTTCCAGCCCCAAAGGCACTGTGCAAGCACCATCTGTAACTAAATTAATCCATAAAACCATTACAGCAGTTAGAGGTAGATCCAAACCTAAGCTTAGTGCAGCTATCAAAATTATTATTTCTCCCAAGTTTGTAGATAGAAGAAAAAAAATCACATTTCTAAGGTTATTATAAATAATACGTCCTTCTTCTACCGCATGAACAATTGTTGCAAAGTTATCATCTGTAAGTATCATATCAGCAGCTTCCCTTGCCACTTCCGTTCCTGCTATACCCATTGCTACTCCTATATCTGCACCTTTAAGAGCAGGTGCATCATTTACGCCATCACCAGTCATAGCCACTACATGGCCTTTTTCTTTGAGGGATTCTAATATTTTTAGCTTGTGAGCTGGAGTAACACGAGCAAAAACTCCATATTCAAGGGCTGACTTTGCTAATTCAGGATTTTCCATACTATCTATTTCTTTACCTGTTAAAACCTTTCCATTTTCAACAATTCCCACAGCCTTTGCAATAGCAAGGGCTGTTAAAGCGTGGTCCCCTGTTATCATAACAGGTTTAATTCCAGCACCCTTAGCCTCTTGCACCGCCACAATGCTTTCCTCCCTTGGAGGGTCAATAATACCCCACAAACCAGCAAGGGTAAGACCTTCTTCAATTTCAGTTCGTTCAAGTTTAAATTTGTTTTTTGGGATATGCTTATAAGCACCAGCCATCACTCTAAGAGCTTCTGAGCTGAATCTTTCAATAAGCTCCATTATCTCATTTCGACGCTTGGTATCTATCTCTAATACTTTTTCCCCTATAAGAACATTAGAGCAAAAATCAAGAATGCGCTCAGGAGCACCTTTAACAAAGGCTATATTCCAACTATCATTTTCAACCTTGTGAAGTGTAGCCATATACTTGCGATCACTGGAAAAAGGTATTTCTGAAAGCCTATTTTCTTCCTTCAAGTTTTTTTCAAGCCCTGCTTTTATAGCGGCAACAATAATCGCCCCTTCGCTAGGATTTCCTTCGACTATCCATTGCCCTTCCTTTTCTTTAAGCATAGAATTGTTACATAAAAGTCCAATCTCAAGAAGCATTTTTAGATCACCTGAAAAACCATTTAGTTTATCTTTGCCTTCTAGCTCAATTTTGCCCATAGGCTCATATCCTTCACCACTAACATTGTATGTTTTGCCACCAGCCCAAATTTTCTTAACAGTCATCTGATTTTTGGTTATAGTACCTGTTTTATCCGAGCATATAACAGTAGTGGAGCCAAGTGTCTCTACAGCAGTCATTCGTCGAATAATAGCATTACGTGCCGCCATACGCCGCACACCCATAGCTAAAGTTACACTAATTACGGCAGGCAATCCCTCAGGAATAGCTGATACCGCAACAGCAACAGAGAACATAATCATCTCTATCACTTTATAACCCCTAAATATTCCGAAACCAAAAACACCCAATGCAAATGTAACACCAGCAATTCCTATAAAAATACTAAGTTTATGTAACCTTTTTTGTAGTGGAGTTTTTTCCCTACTAGTGGAACGCACCTCTGCAGAAATCTTTCCAACCTCTGTTTGCATACCTGTTGCAACAACTACTGCACGACATCGGCCACCTGTGATACTTGTTGACATCCAGACCATGTTTTTCTTATCAGCCAAGGGAGTGTTATTTTCTAAAACAGCTAGATTTTTTTTCACTGGTTCCGACTCTCCTGTAAGAGTAGATTCATCCACCTGAAGTTCTTCAGACCAAATTAGCCGCGCATCAGCAGCAACCCGATTACCAGTTTCAAGAATCAGGATATCTCCAGGGACAACTTCTAAAGCACTGATATTTTTAGGGCTTCCATCCCTAAGTACTCTAGCATGAGATGCAGCCATACGACTAAGTGCTGCCAATGCACCTTCAGCCCTCCACTCTTGTGTGAAACCAAGAATAGTGTTGAGGACAATTACCCCAATTATTACTGCAGCATCTATGTTATGCCCTATAAAATATGAGAAAACAGCGGCACCTATTAGCAGATAAATTAATGGGTTGTTAATCTGCCTGATAATAAGTCGAAATGGACTTATACCCTCTTCTGAATCAATAGAGTTTTGACCAATCATATTAAGGCGTTCTTTTGCTTCATTTTCACTCAAACCTTCCTCAGAGGTTTTTAGACTACTAAAAACATCACTTACTTTAAGTGTATGCCATTGTTCATTTAAAAGCTGCTTTTTCATTTCTTACCCAGAAATAAATTTTTCTATATCTTTACCTTTATCTTTATATATTTATTTTTTCTAAATTTCTATATAAATAATTTAATTAACTTATTAAATAAGCGTTTAGCATGTATTCCTGCAACATTCTTTGAGTATTGAAAAAAGAGCCGTTAATAGCAATGCAATATGCCATTATTTCTGTGAAACGGTTACGATTATAATAAAATAAAGGAACAACTACATGTTCCAGCTTATCATACAAAGATTGCGCATCTTGGGAGTGGTCTTTATATTCTTTAATTTGCCGAACTGGTTCTCCAATTGACCATCCAGTAAGACCCTCAATACATCCTTCTATCCACCACCCATCAAGAACACTTAAACTAGGAACACCATTAAGTGCTGCTTTCATCCCACTAGTTCCAGATGCTTCCAAAGGCGGCTCTGGAGTATTTAACCATATATCTACCCCAGAAGTAATTATCTTTCCTAATGTCATATTGTAATTTTCCAAGTAGGCAACTTTAATGTTACTTTGCAGTTCTTTTTTCGCACTAAATATTTTCTTAATAATCTCTTTTCCGACAAAATCACGAGGATGTGCTTTTCCACCATAGATAATCTGAATTTTTCCCACATAATTAGAAATTTTTTTAAGTCTCTCAAAATCACTAAAAAAAAGATCTGCTCTCTTATAGGCGGTGGCACGGCGGGCAAATCCAATAGTCAGTGTATTTTCATCCATTTCCACTTTTGTTTCGTTGTTTACCAGTTTTAAAAGCCTATTTTTACACTTCATATGTGCATCCCAGAGATGCTTTTTTGATATGCTTAATGCATAGCGTAAGCTAAAATTATCCTTGCGCCATAAAGGAATATATCTATCAAAAAGTTCTTGAAAAGGAGCTGCAACCCATGTAGCAGCATGGACACCATTTGTAATGGCATCAATTTGGTATCCTGCAAACATTAGCTTTGAAATTTCACTGTGTTTTCTTGCAACACCATTTATATACCTACTAAAATTCAGTCCTAGATATGTCATGTTAAGAGTATTAACATCATATAAAACACCTTGAAGTGAAAAAAAGTCTTTCCTATCGCCAATTACTTTTCTGGCTAAATTAAGGGAAAACTTGTCATGGCCTGCTGCAACAGGGGTATGTGTGGTAAAAACACACTGGCTTCTAACAGATTCTACGTCCTGCTGAATCAGAGATTTTCTTCCAGCTTTCTCAGCAGTTTCATCTAGCAATGCTAATGTAAGCAACGCAGCATGACCTTCATTTATATGAAAAGTTTTGATTTTATCATAGCCCAATGCTCGAAGCATTTTTAAGCCTCCAATACCTAAAATTACCTCTTGGCAAATGCGATAATACTCATCCCCGCCATATAAATAATGTGTTAATTGCCTGTCCCATTCCGAATTTTCAGAAATGTCTGCATCTAAAAAATAGACAGGGATTGTATATCCATTTATTCCTTTGACATCATATCGCCATGATCGAATATAGACTTTGCGCCCTTCCAAAGTTACAAAGACACGGGAGGCCTCTTCTTTAAGTAATTTGTTAAAATTCCATAAGGCAGGTTCTTCAAGCTGCCATCCATCTTGTTTAAGTCTCTGATGAAAGTAGCCCTTTTGATAAAGAAGTGTAATAGCAACCAATGGTACATTTAGATCTGCAGCAGATTTGATAGTATCACCAGCTAACACCCCAAGGCCACCACTATATGTGCACATTTTCTCATCAAGACCTATCTCCATGGAAAAATAAGCAATATAGCGTTCTTTTTTGGTATCAACTCCATTTATCAAAGTTGTATTCATTAAAGTCCTTATTTACAAATTCCCAATTTATAAATCTTTACTTTTCTTAGCTAGTTTTTTTACACTTTCTTTTATCAATTTAGATTACCGGTCTGTATTATACAACTTTTTTAGAAATAATTGTCTACACGTCAACAAAAAATAATATATATGTTTTTTTCTACTGCAGAAAAGCCAACATCTGCAAGCTCCTTTGGGATTTTTTCTTTTATATTATTTAATTTATCAGTGACTTAGCCATAAGTGCATTATATTAAAATTTAATCTTAATTTCTAACTCCATATAATTTTTTTACCATAAAATCTCCAGCTATAACAATTTTTCTGTTAGCTAAAAAATAAAAGTGGACTATTTAAAAATTAAAAGTGGACTTGTCAAATCCTAATTGTTCTTTGATAAATTAATACTATTTTAAGTAAAACTAGTCTGTTAGAATTTTGCTCCTATTGTAAAAATAGCAAGAAAGGAGCAACAATGACAAATCAACTTCATAAGAAATTCTCAACCTCGCAGGTTAAATCACTTCTTGAAAGCTATATAAGAAAAGAAATTGAGCTTTCCTACCTCCTATCTATTCTAGGCATAGGTCGGTCAAGATTTTTGGGATACTTAAAGATTACAGACAAAACCCATCTACATTTTCCATAGAATATGCAAGAAATTGCTCTAACAGAAAGGTTTCAAGTGAAGTTGAAGATGATATCTTAGCAGAGCTATACATAGAAAAGAAATTAATTTAAGACAGCACAAATCCTATAAAACATTACAATTACAGTTATATAAAAGACAGACTAGTCTTAGACTATGCTCATAAAGTATCTCTTCCCACCATAATAGATAGAGCTAAAAAATATGGATTTTATGATAAGAAAAAAAATCTTTGTTTAGTGAATTTATAATACATTCTTTATATGTATCAACAAAGGATGTATTTTCTCTTCGTGACAGTAGAGTTGTAAATGCATATCATAAAATTTCATTAAAAAGTCTAGAGCTTGCTTTACCCAAAGTTTTACTAAGAGAAAGAGTGTATTTGAGAATAGTCCCTGATATGTCTAAAGGTATAGAAATCAGATTCTGGTGTGCTAACAAACTTGTTGGAATCCAGGAGGTTAAAAATGAGGATTTAAATATAACAAATTTTTAATTGAATATATTTAGTACAATTTTATTTTTTAAATGACAAAGCTTATTTTATATCTATACAAATTG
>CAYLWJ010000108.1:0-5917 GCA_964387355.1 uncultured Actinomycetota bacterium
GTATATAGTCTTTATCTTTTTTATCAAGTTCGTTTTTTAATAAAATTTCATGAACTTCTCTTACTGTTATTGGCTCTTTTTCCCATACAATTTCCATAATGCTTGCTTCAATATCGCTTAAGCTTGATATATTTATGGGACTTTTTTTTCCATTTTCAGTTAAATTATCATCATTCATATTTGTTGTTATATTTTTAATAACGATAATTTATTTTATTTTAAAATTACTTTATTAAATTTTAATAATTATTTTTATTTTTATTATTTATTGTATCTTAAAATTTAACAAAACTCAAATATAATAATCAGAAAATATCTTAATCATTCCTTAATGTTATTATTAAATAATAAATAAAACCTTTTTACTTTATGTTTAAAATGTATAATCAAAAATAATAAAAGAATTCCAAAAAACTTAAAAATATATTACCAATATCATAAAAATATTTACACTATTTTTATCAGTTTAAAACTCTTTTTCAAAAGCTATACAATCCATTGTTTATTTTTATATTGATTTTCAATATATTGAAATAAAATTTCAGTTCTCAAATAATAGCTTATTATTTAAAGCAAATTATTATAATATTTTAATAATACTAACAAAAGATTATTTATTCAGTTTTGCTTAAGATGTAAATTAATATTAGGGGCTGAAAAAAAGTAAAAAATCTTATGAATGATAAGCTTCATAGGGAATAAAAAGTAAATATCCATTTATTTGTTTTTTAAAAGAAAAGGATTTGTAAAAGTTGAACAATCTGTTTGGTACACATTATACAAAGCAAAAGATACAAAATCCGATAAATATAATAAGAAATTCATAAAGTCTTTCATATCTAAAAAAACTTATAGAAATAGCATTAGACTATGACTGAGAAGAAAACAAGCTTAGAAAAACTAATAGAAGCTTAAAAAATTCTTGAAGAAGATGTATATATTCCTGAAAAATACAGGAAGGTGTATATACAGTTTTCTAAAGAAATAGGAAAGACCTTAATTGCACCAACCATGTTGAAACTTCTTCAGTTTAAAATCGAGCTTGATAGCCATTTAGATAATCTTACTGAGATAATATATCGAAAAATTAATTTGAGTGGTTTAATTTAAAATCAAAAAATTTTTATTTTTTGTGAAAATACTTAACAATATTATTGGTACAATGTTAAAATTAGAAAATAAAATTAGGAAGGAAAATAGCAAATGAATATGTTGGCATCACCGAAACAAAAAAATGATGTGTAGAATAGATAGATCCATGTTTTACTACAATAAAAATAAGCATGATTTTTTTCTAAACCAGTTTAAAAATATAAGAGGTATGACTCTGGGATAGAAAGGAAATTTAGGATTATTTAAACAGAAATAAAGATTTGGTTAAAGTAAATTTTCTTGGAAAAGTAGTAAAAAGGTTAGTAAAAGTATAGCTTTTGGGAGCTAATATCCCTAGGATTAAGAGGCTAAAAGAATTTCCTGTGATTACTACTTCTATAACAGGTAATGAGAGAATGTAATTTGAGCATGATATAGGGTGGATTATTCCAGGGAAAGAGAAAAATGATATTATAAAGTTTTTAGAAAATGTGGAGAAACTGGCAGTGAAGGGGAAAGTGTATGTGTATGTAAATTTAGAGAAATTAAAAAAGAAACTTAAAAGGTAGGACTAGATTTAAATTTATATTGACATTTTTGAGTACTACAAATATGCTTTTGAGTATATATAGATTGTTGGGTTAACTGGTATCAGTAAGGTTTGTACGCTTAAAAAGAATAATGATGACCCTATTTTCCAAAAGTTAACTTTGAAAGCGAGGAATTTTTGTTCAATACGAGCAAGAATATGAAAAAGGCAAAGTAAATTTTTTATATGAAGACCTTGTTATTCTAATCCTAAAATTAATAAAAGCTCTCTATTTTTCTATGTTTTATTAAAAAAATAAAACCAAAACTATGCAAAACTTATTAGACAATTTAAGAGATTTACTTAAGAAAGACGGACGACTTGTTAGCGAAGATAAGCTTTTGAAAAATAAAATTATTGAGGTTGCTTTAAAATTAGACAAAGATTTAATTAAACTCCTTCTTTCGGACAAAAAGATGAAAGAGGTGTTTTTTGTTGACGTTGACGGGATTCTTATTTTTGACAAGGATAAATTTATTAAGTTTATTTCCAATAAACAATTTTTACCAGATTCTTATACAGCTTTTAAAAATAAAATTGGTTTAACAGTTGATAATGAATTTGTAAGTGAGAAAAAGGAAGTTGCACTTTCTTGGCCATATAAAGATTGTGTATTGGAAGGTGGAATGACTAAGGAGGACCAGAAACGTAATGAAATTTTCTGGAATGAAATTTTAGCGCCGGATGAAATCTCTCGTCTACTTGACCCAAAAGTTTTTACCAACGCAAAAAGAATTGATAAAAATGGTGAGTATAAACTTGATGGCTTTAGGACTGATGAAAAAGGAGATATAAAAGACAATCTTATTATCATAGGCAACAATCTTTTAGTTCTTCATTCTCTCAAAAAATGCTTTGTTGGAAAAGTAAAACTCATTTACATTGATCCGCCCTATAATAGAGAGGATGAGAATTTTTATAATGATAGTTTTAGTCACTCAACTTGGCTAACATTTATGAAAAATAGACTTACAGTGGCTAAAGAACTGATAAAAAATGATGGAATTATTTTTGTTCAATGCGATGATAGAGAGCATGCTTATTTGAAAGTTTTAATGGATGAAATATATAGTCGTGATAATTTTGTATCAAGTATTGCAGTTAAGGTAAAAGCCCCTTCAGGAGTAGCAACTGGCGGATTGATCTTTGATGTGAAAGAGAATATTTTAGTTTACAAGAAAAGTGAGGATGTAGACCCTATTAATAATTTAATAGAAAAAGAGGTTATAGATGAAAAATCAAAAACAATAGAGAGCTATAATTTACTTTTTGAATCTGAAGGAGTAGAAGACGAAAAAGTTGCTGAGTTAGAAACACAAAACGGGAAGATCGAAATAAAAAGAATGAAAAATTATAAAATTCGTAAAATAGATTTTAGAGAAATTAAAAATGTAACTGAATTTTATGTTGAAAATTTTGATAGAATTTGCCGAACTGCTAGTCTTTCTGGCGGGATAGAACAAAAAATTAGAAAATTAATACACGATAATGATTTATTTGCATATTATCATATACCTACAAAAGGTAAATATAAAGGACAAAAGAAAAAATACTATGTTTATAAAAAAGAAGGTATATTGTTCTTAAAAGATAATGCAATTATAAAAGAACAAGGAAGAAAGAAAATTGTAGTAAAATTGGAGCAATTAACAAACATTGTTTCACAAGATTTGTGGCAAGGTATTGCTAATGAGGGTGGAGTGACATTAAAGTATGGGAAAAAACCTGAGGAGTTAATCCGAATAATTTTAGAGTTAGTTACTCGAAAAGGTGACTTAGTTTTAGATTTCTTTATGGGCACTGGGACTACTTGTGCAGTTGCTCACAAAATGGGGAGACAATACATTGGTGTTGAACAACTTAATTATGGTGAAAATGGCGCAGTTGTTAGATTAAAAAATGTTATCAATGGTGACCAATCCGGTATTTCAAAAGTAGTTGGATGGAAAGGTGGTGGCGACTTTGTCTATTTAGAACTAATGAAATGGAACCAAAATTTTGTTGAAAAAATACAAGAAGCAAAAACAAAAGATGAACTTAAAAAAATATGGGAGACAATAAAAGAAAAAGCATTTTTGAGTTACAAGGTAGATATGAAAGCAGTTGACAAGAACGCAAAAGATTTTGAAGATTTATCCATTCAAGATCAAAAAAGTTTTTTGCTTGAGTGTTTAGATAAAAACCATCTTTATGTCAATTACAACGAAATCGATGATTTGGAATATGAGGTGAGCGAGGAGGATAAAAAAATAAATAAAGAGGTTTATAAAAATTAATTATGCTGTACGATATCTTTGATAACATAAAAGAGTCTTTTGGAGAAAATTATTTTACTTCTAAAATTGATAATGAAATAGTTCAAAATCTCAACCCAAAGTTTGAGCTGCGAGAATATCAAAGAGAAGCACTGGGAAGGTTTTATTTTTACTTTAATGATTATCAAAAAAGACAATGGCCTGCACAATTGCTTTTTCATATGGCGACTGGAAGTGGAAAGACGCTGATAATGGCGGCGAATATTCTGTATTTATATAAGCTTGGCTACCGCAATTTTATTTTTTTTGTAAATAGCCTAAATATTATTGAGAAAACAAGAGAAAATTTTTTAAATCCTTTATCTGAAAAATATCTTTTTGCTCCAAAGATTAAGTTTGGCAAGAACGAAGTTATTATAAAAGAAGTTAAGAATTTTGGTGGAGTAAATCCAGAAAATATCAATATTATTTTTACTACAATTCAGGAATTGCATATAAGAATAAATCAACCAAGAGAGAATGTTTTAACTGAGGAAGATTTCGAGGGAAAAGATATTGTTCTTATTTCTGATGAGGCACACCATTTACAAACTTTAACTAGAAATCATTTGAAAGCGACATTGGAGGAAGAAAGAAAAACTTGGGAATATACGGTTATTAAAAGAATTTTTAGGAAGAATCCGAAAAATATTTTACTTGAATTTACTGCCACAATTGATTTAAGTAATGAGGAGATTGTAAGAAAATATGAAGATAAAATAATTTTTCAGTATGATTTGAAACAATTTCGCCTAGATAAATATTCGAAAGAAATCGAAGTTTTGCAAGCAGATTTAGAACCAATTGACAGAGCATTGCAGGCAGTTATTTTAAGCCAGTATCGTAGAAAAATAGCAGAAAAATACGGACTTCACTTAAAACCAGTGATTCTATTTAAATCTAAAAGCATTAAAGAATCAAAGGAAAACTATGATGCATTTTTGAGAAAGATAAATAGTTTAACACCTAAAGATATAGAAGAGATAAATTCAAGAGCAACAGGAACAGTTTTAGAAAAAGCATTTAACTATTTTAAAAAAGAAAATATAACTTTTGATAATCTAATTAAAGAATTGCAAGAGGATTTTTCAGAAGAAAAATGTATGCTTTTAGATTCTGAAAATGTTGATAAAGAAAAGCAGTTGAAACTTAATTCTTTAGAAAGTTTAGACAATGAAGTAAGAGCAATTTTTGCAGTAAACATGCTTAACGAAGGTTGGGATGTACTTAACTTATTTGATATTGTGAGATTATATAATACGCGGGATGGGAAGTGGATTCATGGGAAGTATAAACCTGGCAACACAACAATGGGGGAAGCACAGCTTATTGGCAGAGGAGCAAGGTATTTTCCATTTCAATTAACCCAGGCTCAGGATAGATACAAAAGAAAATTTGATGAAGATGTTGAAACTGAGTTACGAATTATTGAAACTTTATTCTATCACAGCTTCCATAATCCTAAATATATTGAGGAAATTAAGACGACTCTTAAAGAAATTGGAATTTTGCCAGAAAAATGTGTTGAGAAGCCACTATTTATCAAGGATTCTTTTAAAAGGACGGGGTTTTGGAAAAATGGTGTAATTTTTATTAACGATAGGATACAAAATCCAAGAACAGAAATATTTAGTTTAAAAGATGCAAAAATTGAAATGGAATATGATTACGAATTGAAAACTGGAGAAATAAAAGAGGAGTTGATTTTAGAGAATGCCTATGAAAAAACTTCATTGCCTGTTAATACTGCTGTTTGTGAATATAAACTTATTGATTTTGGAGAGAATGTTATTAGAAACGCAATTGATAGATTGGAATTTTATCAATTTAAAATATTGAAAAAGTATTTTCCGTATATTAAATCAATTAAAGAATTTATTGTCTCAGAAAATTATTTGGGTGATGTTAAAGTAAAAGTTAAATGTCCAAAGTATAAAGTTAA
>CAYLWJ010000109.1:0-4598 GCA_964387355.1 uncultured Actinomycetota bacterium
TATTTTTTAAAAAAGACTTAACTTATTTGAAATATTTTAAATTTTAAATATTTTTTTAAATATTTTAAATTATTTTAAATATATATTTAACGTTTAAATTATTTTAATATTTTAATGCCTGTTTTATGTTTGTTTTATGCCTGTTTTATGCTTGGTTAATACTTGTTTAATACCTTTTTAATTTTTGTTTAATGCTTATTTATCACTTATTTATTACTTATTTTAATACTTGTAACAATTTTAATTAAAGTATTATAATCCAATAATTTTATAAATCATATATATTAAAAAAAATTTAAAAAATTTTTTTAATTTTAAAAAACCATATAAAAACATATAAAAACCATATATTAAGATAAGTTCTTTTTAATTAATTTTAAATAGTATAAAATAACAAAAAATAATTTATTTAAAATAAGCATTTTCGGAATATTTGGAATAATTAAATTAAAAATTTAAATTCAATAAAAAATTATAATAAAAAATTAACAATTGGGGGTTAAGTTGAAAATATTAGTAACAGGAGGAACAGGGTTTACTGGAAGCAGGCTTGTCGAGTATCTTTTAGACAAAGGCCATAAAGTTACTGCTCTTGATAACCAAAAAGGCTTATTTTACGATTACCTAATTCAAAAAGGCGCTAATATTATTTTAGGAACAGTAACTGACAGACAGGCAGTAAAAACTGCCCTTGATGATGTTGAAGTAGTATTTCATTTAGCAGCAGCATTTAGACAAATAAACGAACCTAAAAAATTCTACTGGGATGTAAATGTTGAAGGAACAAGAATTCTATGTGAAGAATCTTTAAATAAAAATTTAAAAAAGTTTGTTTACTGCTCAACACAAGGTGTTCATGGAGATGTTAAAAATCCTCCAGGGGATGAAAACTCACCAATAACTCCAGTTGATTACTATCAATTTACTAAATATGAAGGGGAAAAAGTTGTAAAAGAATTTACAGAAAAAGGATTAAAAAGCGTTATAATCAGACCTACTGCAATATATGGGCCAGGAGACCCAGAAAGATTTTTATATCTTTTTAAATTTGCTAAAAAAGGCAAATTTTATATGTTTGGAAAAGGTGAAGCATTTTACCATCCAGTTTATATTGATAATTTAAATGATGGATTTTATGCTGCAATGCAAAGTGATAAAGTAAATGCTGAAGTTTACATTATCGCTGATGAAGAATACTTTACAATAAAAGAGCTTGTAAAAAGAATTGGCAATTCTATGGGTGTTGACGTTAAATTTATTCACCTGCCTTTTATGCCATTATGGGTTGCAGCATGCATTTGTGAATTTGTTTGCAGTATTTTGAGAATAAAGCCGCCATTATTTAGAAGACGGGTTGACTGGTATAGGCAAAATCGTGCTTTTAAAATCGATAAAGCAAAAAATGAAATTAACTACGTTCCTAAAGTTGGAATTGATGAGGGGCTTAAATTAACTGCAAAATGGTATGAGGAAAATAATTACATTTAAACAATTATTAAAATAATTTACTTTAAATATATTAAAATAATTTACTTTAAATAACTAATAAAATAATTAAGGCTTAATTGATTTAAAAAATATAAATAAAACTGTTAGTTTTTTCCCTTTATTTTCCCTTTATAAATATTTTAAAATTAACAATAATGCTAAAGTTACCTGTAAAGTTATCAGAATATTAAGTTAAATTAAATATTTTAAACATTATATTTTGCCAAATAAAACATTATAAACATTATATTTAGTTAAATAAAACATTATATTTAGTTAAATAATTTAGTTAAATAAATTAGATAAATATTTTTAGTTAAATATTAAATATAGGAGTTTTTATGTGTGGAATTTGTGGGTTTAACTGGAGTGATGAAAAACTAGCTCAAAAAATGGTAAAAAAACTTCACCATAGAGGACCAGATGCAAATGGAGTTGCTGTCTTTGAAAATTTTTCCATTGGAAACGCAAGACTTTCAATACTTGACCTATCAAAAAATGGAAATCAGCCAATGGCTAGCCAAAATGGCAAGTTATGGATTGTTCATAATGGCGAAGTTTACAATTTTTTAGAAATAAGACAAGAGCTTATAAAAAAAGGTCATACCTTCAACAGTAATACAGATACAGAAGTAATTCTTAAAAGTTATCAGCAATGGGGAGAAGGCTGCCTTCATAAATTTAACGGAATGTTTGCATTTGCAATATGGGATGATGAAAAACAGCAGCTGTTTTTAGCAAGGGATAGAATTGGAATAAAACCGCTTTATTATTATTTTAAAGATGGAAAACTTATTTTTGGTTCAGAAATTAAAAGCATTCTTGAAGCAGACTGTGTAAAAAAAGAAATTAATCTTCAGTCAATGTATTACTATCTTGGATATGAATTTGTTCCAGCTCCAGATACAATGTTTAAAAATATTTATAAACTCCGACAAGGCTATTATGCAATTTTTAAAAATAAAACTAAAGAGTTAAAAACAGTCCAATACTGGGAATTAAAATTTAAAAATGAAATTACAGATGAAGATGAGGCTGCAGACAGAATTTATAATGCTCTTGAAAAATCTGTAAAAAGACGTTTAATAAGCGATGTACCCCTTGGAGTATTTTTATCAGGCGGACTTGACTCAAGCACTGTTACAGGCTTTGTATCTAAGCTTTATCCAAGCAAAGTCAACTCATTTTCAATTGGTTACGAAGATAAAACTTTTTCAGAACTTGAATATGCAAAATTAGTCTCAGATTATTTTGGAACAAATCATAATGTTTTAATAATAAGGCCAGTTTCTCCAGATGATATTGAAAAAAGCCTTTATCATTTAGATGAGCCCATGACTGATCTTTCTACAATACCCTTTTACCTTATTAGCTGCAAAGCAAGACAGCAGGTAAAAGTATGTTTAAGTGGTGAAGGCGGAGATGAAGTATTTCTTGGTTATGACAGATTTAAAGCTGCTAAAATTAATAATTACTACAGAATTATTCCGTCACCAATCAGAAGAAAAATAATAGCCCCTCTTATTTTAAAACTTCCTGATCAGCCTCAAAAAAAAGGTGCAATAAATTTTTTAAAAAGATTTATAGAAGGTTCGCTTTATCCGGAAGATGCAGGTGCAATGAGATGGCAATATTTTTTAAACCCTGTAATTGCACAGAATATTTTTAACGAGAAAATTAAAAATAATATCTCTTTTAATCCATTTGACCCAATTTATTATTTTGCAGAGAAATGTAATTCAAAACTAAAAGTAGATAAAGATATTTTTGTTGATATAAAACTTACAATGGCTGATAGTGTGCTTATGAAAATTGATAAAATGAGTATGGCAACATCTCTTGAAGTTAGAGTTCCTTTTTTAGATCATGAAGTTGTAGAACTTGCAGCATCAATTCCAGCAAGATTAAAACTAAAAAACTTAACAACAAAGTATATATTTAGAAAGACTTTAAAAAAGTATAATTTCCTTCCTGATAAAATAATTTATAGAGGTAAACAAGGATACAGCCTTCCTGTAAAGAATTGGCTTAGAGGTGAGTTAAAAGACTATATGATAAGTCTTTTTAATCAGTCACCAGTTATTAAAGAAAATATAAACAGCGATTATTTAAACTTGCTAATTGATGAGCATTTAAGCATGAAGCATAATCATAATCATCTGCTCTGGGCACTTATTAATTTAAGCTTGTGGTATAAAAAGTTCTTCTAATTTTTGATATAACTGAATTAAAAATCGTCTTTTTCATCAATAAAATCCTTCAGTAATTTAATATTAAAATTGAAGGGTATTGCACTTCTGTAAAGCTTCTCATCTGCAGTTATCAGTACTGTATTATATTTCTTTGAAACAGCAAGATAGACACTATCATAAACTGAGCTATTTATATTTTGAGAGATACGGTAAGCTTCTAAAAAAATATCTGAATCAAGCCTTATAACAATTAATAATTCAAATAAATTTTTTAATATTTCTTTTATTTTATTATCAGGTATTTTTATTTTGAATCTAATAACGTTTATTGTTTCATAGATTAATAGTTCTGGAGCAAGAATACTAAACTCACGAGCTAATATATTTTTATATAATTTATCTGCAATATTTATATCAGCTTCATCAATTTTAGCAAACCACTTAACTACGACTGAGGAATCAAAAATAAATATCCTCTTTTTCCCTTCTTCTTTTATTATGAAATCTTTGTAATCAGAATAATCAAATTCATTTAACTCGCTTGAGTAATTCTTTAGTTCTTTCATCCCTCATTTTCCTTATTTCTTCTACAGGATCAAACTCTTCAACCAACCCTTTATCCCATAATTCCTTTATTATCGTTTGTAATTCTTTAAAAGCTTTTTTTCTTCTCTCAAAATAAATTTTTTCCTCAATTTTTTTAAAATACAGTTTTGCAGCATTTATAAAAAATTCAGAACGTTTTTCTTTTACTAATCTTTTATACTCATCTACTTTAGCTAAGAATTCATCAGGAATAGAAATATTAATAACAGCCATTTTTTACCCCCAGTAAAAATTTAAAAAAAGAGAAATAAAAACTTACAATATTATATTAGTATTTCTATAATATGATTAATGTATTATATTACTATACTC
>CAYLWJ010000110.1:0-2757 GCA_964387355.1 uncultured Actinomycetota bacterium
ATCTTGCTTTGAGTAAAATAGTTTAAAAATTCGGGAAAAAACTAAAAAGTAACTTAAAAAATTAACTAAAAAAGTAAATATATACAATTTTTAGTCATTTAGTCAATTATATACTCATTTATAAACAAATCGCAGTCAATCATTAATGCCTAATTATAAAAATCATTATTATAATTTTAAAACTCAATTCTACTTTTTATAAAATTTTCAGTATCTTTATTCATAAAATAAACATAACAGCCCTTTAAACCACGAGTTAACAAAACTCTATAAATATTTTTTAAATATTTAACTAAATTTGAACCAGATTTCCTTAAAACAGGATCAGCAACATTTTCAATTCTAGCCTCCCACTGTTGTTTTTCAAAGTTATAAACTAAATCATTTCCAAAAATAACACCAATATAATCAAATTCAAATCCCTGTGCAGTATAAATACAGCCAACTTGACTTACCCCATTTGGATCATAAGCCCATAAAACAGCTTTAGGGATACCTTTCGCAATTTTTTTTGCATTAGGTTTTGCGTTCCAAGGTCTTCTAAATTCACCAATAATAATATCATTATTTAAATTTCCATATTCATCAGGGTCAGACCATTTCCAACAAAAACCTGCAACTAATCTTCCCGTAAAACCCATGTTAACTTTTTCCAAAATAGCATTTTCTAAATCAATAGGAGAGTTAAAAATTTTAAATTCAAAATTATCATTTTTATCGAGGAGTATATTGGCAGTCCTCTCGATACCAAGAGTATTGTTAACCCAACTAATAAATCCATCAGAGCCACTACATCTAAATTGAATCTCAAGCTGATACTCATAAATTTTTGAATTAAAATTATTAGCGTAATCTTTTATATATTCAACTGTACCAATTTCTTTTGGTCTTATTATTTGCTTATCATCAATAAAAAAAACAGAAACCTTTGCAGCGTTTATTATTTCTTCAATTTGAAACTTATCAGATTTATAGTCCTTCTGTGTAAACCTATTTTTACTAAATTCTCTTATTCTATGCGCTTCATCACAAATAATAACATCTATTTCGTCTCTTATTGCAAAAGAATAACTATTAAAATATTTAAATTGAACAGAACCCCTTTTGCCTATAATTTCTCTAAGAGTTTCAGTAAAAGCTCGAGAACCAGTAGCATATTGAGCATTGTAACCTTTTAGAAGTAAATCTGCCATTAAATTAATTGCAATTACAGATTTTCCTGTGCCAGGCCCACCCTTAACAACAATAACAGTTTTATTTTTTGTATGAAACCCTTTCTGTGCCTCAGTTAAAACTCTATCATAGACAATTCTTTGTTCATCAAGTAAAATATATTCAGATTTGTTTTTAATAATATTTCCTACGTGATCCATTAGTTTTTTACTTGGCCTATATTTGCTTTGTTCTATTCTATTTAAAACATCTATACCATTACCACTACAAAGCCTTCCTTGAAGATAATTAATAAATAATTCTACGTCATCTGCAGTAAAGATAGGGTTTCTGTTTAATAAAGGTTTGAATTTAACATCAAAAATCGGGTCATTTGGATCTCTACAATAATTATGAAGATAAGAACATGCATCTAGTTTAACTGGATTGTCACCATGAAATGCAGCATGTGTATCAGCTAGATACATTTCATAAAAGCCAACTTGTGCGGAAGGGTGTAATACTTCTCTCTCTGCTCCATTTAAATATGTTAATACTTCATTTGGTCCCTCTGCAATTTTACATTTTTCCCATTGTTTCAATTCAACAATCACAGTATTATCACTTTTAAATTCATCCTTTCCACAAATCAAAAAATCAAGCCTTTTTGAAGATTGAGGTAATTGAAATTCCAATATAATACCATGGTCCAAAAGTTCAGCATATTGTATAAGTTCAGACATTTTTGCAAGGGAAATTTGCCAAGATCTTTTTTCTCCTGGAGAAGGGTAATATCTATAATAAGAGAAAAAAGCATCAGCAAGCTTTTGTGTTATTTGATTTCTTACAGAATCACTTATAAATTGCTTTGAACTACCAGCGTATAATCTCATTAAATTTCATTATACTTATTGCTTTTTCCTTTAAATTTATCTACTGGGTATTTTATATTATTTTCTTCAATTTTTCTATTTATAGCTTCTAAAAAATCAATATCTAAATCATTACAGAGATAAAGAATATATATTAATAAATCTGCAATTTCATCAGATATTTTTTTCTTATTTTCCTGAGCAAATTTTGTACTCTCTTCTAAGTTCTTCCATTGAAAATGCTCAAGAAGTTCAGCTGCTTCAAGAGAAATTGATATAGCTAAATTTTTAGGATTATGAAATTTTTTCCATTTTCTAACATTACGAAATAAAATAAGTTTTTTTATTATCTCATTTATTTTATGATTAATTTCTACCATTAAATAAAAATAAATACTTTATTTTGTTTGTAATTTATAATTTAACATAAACTATCTCAATTTATTACTTCTATTAAAATATTTTACCAAAAATATGTTATAAAATTTATTTTAACCTGTCAAAAATTTTAAAATAATAAAAGTACATAGTTTAAAACAATTTGTATAGTTATTAATTTAATAAAAATTTCACATTCTTTGAAAATTATAAAAAATGAATATTTAAATATTCAAATATTTGATAACAATTTATTTCTCAAAGATAATAATCTACTCTTGTATATATAACGAATTGTAGAAGTAAATAAAGAATAACTTATAGTTTTATCTTGCTTTTATGCATATTATTATAT
>CAYLWJ010000111.1:0-29371 GCA_964387355.1 uncultured Actinomycetota bacterium
AATTAATATAGATAAAAGAGGCTATTTATGGCAAAAAAGAGTATTTTAGAAAGTAAAAATAAAAGTAAAAATTTAAGCAAAAGTGAAAAGATAAATAAAGAAAAAATTAAAAGTAAAACTAAAGCAAAATGGATTTATTTAGCAGCAGGATTAATTATAGTAGTAGTTGCACTTGTTTTGGTGTTAGTTAATTATTATTTTAATATTTATTTAACTAAACCAAATTTTGATGATTTAGCTGAAAACTTTATTTCATCGCCAACTTCTCAAACAGTAAAACCAGGAGATATTATTGAATATGTTGTAAAGTATAAAAATACTGGTAATAGAAGTGTAAATGATTTTACTGTTGAAGTTCCTATACCAAGTAATACCACATTTGTAAGTTCAAATATTGTAAGCTCAAATCCTGAAAGTAATGATAACAGTAGTAATTCAGGCGATAAGGGTGAGAATAAAGGCTCTAAATTGGTTTTTAAAATAGGAACAGTTTTAAAATGGCAGGGCGGTGAAATTGCTGTTAAAGTAAAAGTTAACAGACCTCTTGATAATGAAACGGAAATTAAATTAAGCTCAGTAAAGTTTAACTATAAAATTAAGGATGAAAGCTTTGAATTAAATGTTGGCCCTCAATTATCAAATATAGTAAAGAGCAGCCCTAATTTAGAAAATTTTTCTTTTGAAGCAGTAGATACTAATGGTGGTGAATTTAGGCTTTCAGATACACTTAAATATAAAATTAAACTTGAAAATACTGGAGATATGAATGCTTCAAATGTTGAAATTAAAAGTAATATATCGGAGTATCTGGATATTATCGAAGGCTCTATTTCAAAAAATGGAAGTATTTCAGGTAACGCCATAACTTGGAAAATTGACACTTTAGAAGTTGATACCCCTATAGTATTGCAGTTTAGCGCAAAACCAAAAGAAGGTGTAAATAAAGATACTTTAATAACTACTAAGGGGTTTTTAAAATATGGAGATTTTTCATTAGAAAAACAAGTCCAAAATCAGCTTGTGTTATATCCGGACTTATCAGCTTCTGAGTGCTTTTTGTATGATGAAAATGGTGGAAGATTGTGGCCTGGTGAGGTAATAAATGTAAAAGTTGTAATTAAAAATACTGGTGAAAAGATGCAAGAGAGCTATAAACTAATTTGCCCTATCCCAAAGGGAGCTACTTATATTAGTAAATCAGGAAATCCTGAAGGAATTAGATGGAGTGATGATATTAGGGGTCTTATTTGGGATTTGCATAATCTTGATGTTGGGCAGCAAAAAGAAATAAACTTTAAAATGACAGTTGATGAAAGTTTGGTTGAAACTGGTGGAACAATAACTACAAATTTTAAAATTAAGACTGATACACAGGAAATAGAACTTCCTAAAAAAAGTATAAAAGTTTCAGGGAAAGTTAAATTAAATATTGTTGCAATGGGTGATTCATTAATAGCTCGTTCAAACTGGGTATCCATATTTGATGAACTTTTAGAGCAAAGATATCCTCATGCCGATTATAACACAGTACCTAGTGCTAAAAACGGAGAATTATCTGGACAGGGTCTTGCAAGATTTGACAGCACAGTAGCACCATTAAAGCCTGATATAATTATTATTGCATATGGTTCAAATGATGCAGGGTTTAGCTTATCTGGGTTTAGGGCAAATATGGAAAGCTTAATTTTAAAGTCACAAAATATTGGAGCAAGGGTTTTTATTAATTTAATAGGCCCTGATTTATATCCTGGAAAAGAAAGTTATCCAATGTATAACAAGGTAATAATGGAACTTGCTGCAAAACATGGAGCAGTAGTTATAGATGTTGTAACACCTTTATCAAAAAATATAGGTGCATATATCCAATCTGACGGTATCCATTATACGTCAGAGGGTGCATCTGTAGTTGCTCATACTGTTTTTAACTATGTAACTCAGTATTTAGGAGATATTGGCCAGAAACTTTAAAGAGGCAATAATTGTAATACGAGAGAAAACAAATGTTTTAATACAAAAGCATGAATAAGCATAATTTCGTGCAATAATTGTAATACGAGAGAAAACAAGTTTATAATAGGACAGAAGTTATAAGAAGTAAATTACAATTAGATAAAAATAGTAATAATAATAAAGTTTAAATGAAGATTAGTAAAAAAAAATAATTTAAAAAAAATGTTTTATATTGAAGAGTTGCTAAAAAAACTTAATATTTTAAATAATACGAATTTTTTAGATAAAAAAAATAAAAAAAAATTTTTAATTTCTCTTCGTTTTATTTCATCTGCAGTTTTAGTTTTGTTTTCTTTATTTTGTTTGTTATTTTTATCAACTTTAGTTTTTACTTCATGTAAGGCAAGCCCATCAAATATTAGCCTTAGTAGCAATTCAACTTTCAGCAATACTAGTAGTATCAATAATAATGATTCCAATACTTGTAATAGCAATACTAGTTCCAATATTAATACTAGTTCTGGTACTAGTACCAATACAAATACTAATACTAAAACTGATAACAGCAGTTTATACTCAAACAGCGAAATTAAAACAAAAAAGCCTTACTTGCGGGATGAACTTCCTATAATTGGTCTTCATGCAATTGAAGATAAAATAGATATACCTATAGAGCTTTCAACAGATAATTTTGATTATTTATGCAGAACTTTAAAACAGTTTGGTTTTGAAACAATAACTTTTAAGGATTTGCTCGACTATATTGATTTTGGCTATGCTCTTCCTGAGAAAAGTGTCATTATTACTTCAGATGATGGCTATGCAGATTTATATACAAACGCTTTTCCAATTTTAAAAAAATATAACTATAAAATGACAGTTTTTATTGTAACTGATGCTATAAAAGAATCTGAAAATCAAAGACTTACAAATTACTTTGACAGTGATAGAAATGTTCCAGTCAGGCCAATGCTTATATGGCCTGAAATAAAAGAGATGGATGGTTATGGGTGCGAATTTCTATCACATTCTGCTAATCATATTCATTTAGGACTAGCTGGTGATGAAGAATTTAAACTTGAGCTTACAAAATCAAAGCAAGATATAGAAAAACATTTAGGGAAACCTGTTTTATTTTTTGCTTGGCCTTATGATAATTACTCTAAAGATAAATTAAAATATTTACCTGATTTAGGCTATAGAGGTGCTGTAAGATACAGCGGAGGAATAGAAAAATTAAGTACTATTAATTTAATGGATATAAAAAGGATTGAATTTAACAGCTTAATTTCTCCTCAAATTTATGCAGGATATTTAAATCTTTTTGATATTAAAATTTTAAGTTATATTCACTACAATGGTAAAACTATAGAAGCCAGCATGACTGATAGCTTATCAAAAGACAAAACCAGTAATAATGGCACAAATATTAACAGCAATATTAACAGCAGTATTAACAACAGTATTAATAGCAGTACTAACAGCGCTACAAACAAAAATATTAACAGCGCTATTAACAGCGCTACTAACAACAGCACTAACAGCAGTATTAACATTAATATTAAAGCAGGTGAGCAGTTTTTACTTGAATATAAGTTAAAAAATAATGATTCAATTGATCTTGATATATCATCAGTAGAATTTGAGGTTTCAGATAATATTTCTTTAGATGGGGTTGAAAGCTCCGGCACAATTAAAGAGATGCCTGGATATAAAGATAAAATATTTATGTGGGTTGCTGGAAAATCTGGTGATTATAAAATTAAAGCTGGTGATGAAATTAATCTTATATTAAAACTTACTGCAAAGAAAAAAGCTTTAGAAAATATTAAATTTAGGATAACTGCTTATGGCGGATACATAAATGCAGATGATATTAATTTAAATATTGATTAAACAAAATTGTAAAATTTATATATATTTATATAAATTTATATTTTATTTTAGTTACATAACTTTATTAATTTTATGTTGAAAACAATGTTTAGCTAAAAACAATGTTTAGCTAATTTGAGCCAACAAATGTTGCAGTATTAATAATAAGCGTAAAATGCTACTAACAATAAGAGTAGAATACTAATTTGTTATATTTAAATAAACTTTTTCTGCCTCAAAATAATAATCCTGTGAAGTTATTCTAAAATCTATTTCTCCTTGTCCAGGAACTGCTGCTTGCATTTTAAGCACAATGTTTATCTCGCTATGAGCTTTAATTGGAAATGTTTTAACCCACATGTATATTCCTTTAGAAAGGGAAGGCTCTATTGTAATTGTTCCTTCTGGACTTACTGATAAAAATTTTAAATTATTGCTAAATTCAAGCTCTAAAGAAGTTATTTCCAAATCTTCATCATAATCATTGATAATTTTATATTTAATATCAAATTTTTCTCCAAATTTATAATCAGTTTTTAAAATCTCATAGGTTATTTTTAAATCTTTTTTAAAGCCAGCATAATTGTAAAAGACAATATATTCATTAGTTCTGCTCCAGTAGTAACCAAAAACTTTTTTTACATTAATTTCTTTTATAAGCTCTTTTTCCATTCCAACAAAATATACTTTTTTACCTTGAGCAATATTTTGCTTAACATTTTCTGCTGTGTACCTTTCATCTTTATTGTTTATTAAGGTTATATTTCTATAGGGCTGCTCATAAGTGTTAATAAATTGAGCTATATTTTCAGATGAAGATGATATATAAATAACGCTGTTGTCTTGAACGTACTCAAATACTTTTTTCCAGAATGTATAGACTTCGACCGGCTTTGAATTATCAGCCTGTTTATAATTGCTTGCTGCAAGATATGCTGGAGATATAAAAAAGCAGATTAATAAAACTGATAAGGAAAGATATTTTAAAAATTTAGCGTAGCTGCTGGATTTAAATATGTTAATTTTTGATTTATTAAAATCATTATTTAAATTAGTATTTAAATTATTATTATTATTTTTATATAATATTTTATCAAATGCATTTTCTACACTGTTAAAAATCAAAAGAAATCCAAAAGCTAAATAAAAAGTTACAATTATCATTGCATTTATCGAATAATTTGGGGGACTATATGGAAGGTAAAACCCAATAATTGTTACATTACAAATTATTGCAAAAATTGAGCAAATGCCAAATTTATAATTTTTTATTAATAAATAAATTAAACCTGCAATTGCTATAATTAGAAGAAATATTCCAAAGTCGTTAATAATAGTTCCAAAAAAATCACTTAATACTTTTGAAAAAGTCTCAATAGTCTTTCCTTTAAAGCTTCCGCCATGGACTTTTCCAGAAACGCTTCTTCCTGTAATATAGTATAAAAAACCTCTTAAGGTAGTTACTGGTCCATAGCCTTGAAGAGACCTTATAGGAAGCCACGCATATGTGGTTAAAGGAAGGATTAAAAATAATATACTTAATAATATAGATTTTGCGCTTTTAAAAATTTTTGGGTTAATCAATATCACATATAAAATAAAAGCAGGAAGCATAAAAAATGTTAAAGGATGGTTTGTTAGGCTAAGGCCTATTGATAATGAAAAAAGATAAAGATTTTTTTTATTTTGGGGATTTTTGGTGTATAGGAATGCAAAATAAAGTATTAATGAAACAAAAAAACTGTTTATAGTGTCAAATTCAAGCCTGTTTGCTACTGTCCAGAAATTAAATAAAAATGCAAATGTAAAACTGCTTGCAAGACTGATTAGTGTATTGTCTGTAAATTTTTGTATGGCTAAAAATAAAAATAAAATTGTAAGTGCTCCAAAAATTGCTGATATTAAATTAAGCCTAAAAGAAAGCTCACCAACAGGAATCATTGAAAAGATTTTTCCTATGATAGAAAAAGTCGGATACCCTGTAGGAACTAGAACCTGCATTTGAGGTAAAAACAATGCATACCAAGTTGTATCTCCACCAATAACTTTTCTTTCAAGTGTTAAAATATAAATTAAAAGCGGAATAGAAAAAGAAATAACTCCTGCCAGTAAAAGCTGATATTTTAAAATAAAATTACTTAAATTAAAATTTTTAAACTTTTTCATTTAGATTTTTATCATTCTTATCTAATCTTTTATTTAATTTTTCAATTTTTTCTTCAAGCAGTGCTATTTTTTGAGCTAAGTTTTTAATTTTTGTTTGGTAATTTGAAATAATTATATAAAGCCAAAGAATTAAAATAAAGAAAGCAATGCTTGCTAAAAAAATTAAAATAATTGATTTTGCAACTTTTAAGTAATCTGAAAGCTTTGTTAAAATTAAAACATTGCTTGTAATAATTATTAAAAACAAGCTAAATAGCAGCCATAGCCAAGAGTCATTTTCTCTTATTTTTTTCTTTCTAACTAAAACAAGTATTAAAATAATAATTAAAGCTGATAAAGTATAGAATAATATTTTTTGTATTAAAGTCATAAAACTTTCCAGTTATTGTTTTTATTTTTTTTAAAAAAATTTATGCTTATTAATAACAAAAAAATAGATATAAGCATTTTAAAAATATAATAAATATTTTTTAAAAAACCCTTGTGCATTGATTTGTTTTGGCTGTCAGGATACATTTCCATTGCAAATTCTTCAATTTTAAAACCATTATAGTCCAGCATTATTAAAAGGTCTGCATCAGGATAATCTGATGGGAAAGATTCAGAGACTAAAAAAGGCAAAACCTTTGCTTTTATTGCTTGATATCCTGATGTTGCATCAGTAATCTTCTTTTTTATTATTAGAGAGGTTATGGTGCTAAATAGTTTAATGCCAAGTTTTCTTACTAATGTTGTTTTGTAATTTGTTTTATTTTTAAACCTTGAACCAATAAGTACGTCAATATCCTGAGTAGCCAATATATTTATCATCTGGGGAATGTATTTTGGGTCGTGCTGGCCATCTGCATCCATCTGCACGATTATATCAAAATAATTTTCAAGAGCATATTTATAACCAGTTTGAAGTGCGCTGCCATAACCTAAGTTAAACGGATGGCTTAATACAACTGCACCAGCGTTTAATGCTGCAGAAGCCGTATTGTCGATTGAGCCGTCATCTATGACTATGACTTCATAGTCTTCTGAAATAAGCTTAATTTTGTTGATTAATTTTTGTATTCTTTTTTCTTCATTAAAAGCTGGGATTATTATAGCTTTTTTCATTTTTTATTTTTAAATTTGTTTTTAAAATATTGTAATTATATTACAATAAACTCTTAATAAAAACAGACTAATTGTTAAAATTACTATAAATTTTAAATATAGATTGTAAAAAACAGCAATTTTTAGATATAAAAGTGATTAAAAAAATAAGTTTTCCCACTTAATTTAATTTTTTATATTTGTTAATATTGCTTTGTAAAAAGTTTAAATTTAAAAAAGCTTAATTAAAAAACGCATAATTTATAAAACGTTAATTTAAAAAACGTTAAATTTAGTAAGTTTAAATTTCAAAAGTTAAAACTAAAAAAGTTTATTTAAAAGGCTTGTTTTAAAAAGACTTAATTTAGAAAGGCTTAATTTTGAAAATAGTTTTAATTGGTGCAGACGGGCAGTTAGGAACTGATATTTTTAATTTATTTAAATTAAAGGGGCTAGATATTTTAGGTCTTACAATTGACGATATTAACATCTGCTATAAAGATTCATGCCAAAATCTGCTTTTAAAAATAAAGCCGTCTCTTGTGATTAATACTGCTGCATATAATCTTGTTGATGCTTGTGAAGATAATGTAAAGCTTGCTTTTGAAGTTAATGCCGAAGGTGTAAAAAACATTGCTGAAGTCTGTAAGATCATCGATGCAGAACTGATGCATTTTAGCACAGATTATGTTTTTGGCGGATATCAAAAAGAAAATGGCAAGCCCTTTACTGAAGATGACTGTCCTGCTCCCTTAAGTGTTTATGGAATCTCTAAACTTGCAGGCGAATATATTATTAAATATTTATTAAACAAATATTACATAGTAAGGGTATCAGGACTTTATGGCCATAAATCAAGTTTAGGCAAAGGCTATAATTTTGTTGACTTTATAGTTAGCTGTGCCCAAAAAAATCAAAGTGAAGTAAAAGTTGTAAATGACCAAGTTTTAACCCCTACAAATACAAAAGATGTGGCTGAAAAATTATTTGAGCTTATTTGGACAGAAAAATATGGTTTATATCATATGACAAATACAGGCTTTTGTTCATGGTATGAATTTGCAAATGAAATTGTTAAAATAATAGGGGCGCAGATTAAAATTAAACCTATAAAAACAAAAGATTTTAATGCTAAAGCTATAAGGCCGTCTTATTCTGTTTTAGATAATAAAAGATTAAGAGAAATAGGCTTAAAGGACCTAAGGCACTGGAAAGATGCATTAAAAGAGCATTTAAATGAAAGAGATCTTAAAAAGCAGAGTTAGATATATATAGTAAAAAAGTTAAATATAATATGTATAATATGTAATAGAATAAAATTAATATATAATGAAATAAAATGTGATAAAATGTGGCGACTATTTTTACTAAGGGTTTTATATTATTTATTTTTTATAATAATTTTTTTAATGGCAGTTGCTATTCTTCTAAAATTAACTGATTTTTATTTTGGAAGCCAGCATTTAGAGATTTTTTTAAACAGCCTCATAGAAAGAATTAATCTTTAAGCTAATAGTAAAAATTTTTAAATTCATAATCTAAATTCATGATAAAATAAAATAAAATTTATGGCTTCCTATTTTAAAATCCACTAACTTTCCCCGTTACTATTACTTTGCCTGGTACTATTAATTTACCTGTTACTATTACGAAAAAAACAAGACATTAGCTAATATATTATTTAAGCTATATTTATATTATTTAAGTTATATTATTTAAGTCATTAATATTATTTAAATCATATGTGCTTTTTAACAAGTTATATGAATTATTTAAGTTGATTTTTATCTTTTATAAATGGCCTTACAATGTATGTCACTGCACCAGCCAGTCCCATCGCTAAAATAATTGCAAGGATAATAATTGAGCAGGTTACAGATTTATCTTGAGCCGCTCCAAGCGCAATCATTAAAAAAACAGTTGAGTTTTCTCTAAGACCAGCACCGCCAATTGAAATTGGCAGAAAAGAAATTATTGATACAATAGGCACTATAAAAATAAATGATTCAAAAGATAGTCCAATTTCAAGTGATTTTGATGCAAAATAGTAGCTAGCAATTACTGCAATTTGCAATGCAAAACTTAAAAGCAGTGCTTCAAATAATGCAAGTTTATATTTTTTAAAGCTTAAAAAAGTCTGATAAGTTTCAACTAATTTTGCTCTTATTTTTGCTAAAAATTTCATTTTATTAAATAGTTTGTCAAGCCTAAATAAATGAGGATTTAAGATAACTGCGGCAAAAATAATACATAAAACAAAAAAAACAGTAACTGGAATTATATACGATGTTGTTCCAACTTTTGTAAAACCTAAAAATAATGCAATAACTGCATATATAGCTGCAGTTATTATACCTGAAAACCTATCTATAATAATAACGCTTACTGAAGTAGGGCCGCTTATATTGGCTTTTTTTGAAATATCTATTGCCCTAAAAACATCGCCTCCTATACTTGTAGGCAGTATGTTGTTAAAAAAAGACCCGATTAGAAATGAACTTACTAAGTAGTTGTGAGAAATTTTTACATCCTGTGTTTTTAAAAGTATGTGCCAACGGGTTGTGGAAAGCCAAATTCCAATTATATGCATTAATATTGCTAAGAAAAGATAAATTAAATTAATTGTTTTTAGCGTTTCTATGAAGTCTTGAAAACTGCTAAAGCCTGATTTAAATAATATTAGGTAAGCAATTAAGCCAACACTTATTATTATTCGCAAAAAATTGAATATCTTTTTTTTATGAGCTGTATAAAAATTTTTAAATTTCTCTTTTATTTTAGTTTTATTCAATGTTTTAAAATGCCTTATTACCTTATTATATTTTAAATTCTTTTATTTTTTAAAAATTCAAGGGGAATACTGGCAAAGGTTTTGCGTAATATTCTATCACAATTATTGCATGGAATTAAACATTTTATATTTTTTTTACTAAATTTTTCTCTAAAATTTTGCATAGTATTGTTGTTAAAAACTTCTCTAATTGATTGTGTTTTTAAATTACCCACTAAAAGTTTTCCCTGAAAATCTTGGGGGCATAAAACAACATCACCATTAAAAAGAATTGTAAGAGAATACCATAAAAAAGTGCATTTCATTATATTTACTGGTTTTGTATTTAAGGGCAAATTTAAATTGCCTGCCCAGTTATGAGGCTTTCTAAAAATTATTTTATCAAGAGGAAGTCCTTTAAAATTTTTTAAAAATTCAAATTTATTATTTTTGTAAATATTACTGTCAATATTAGCTTCAATATTAATGTTTATATTATTATCAATATTACGGTCTATATTATTAATATTACTGTCAATATTGCTACAAATATTACTGTCAATATTGATATTTCTATCAGCACTGATATTTGCATTTATATTTCTTTTAATACTATTGAAGATTTTTGTTTTTTTATATTTAGAATTTAAGTTTTTGCTATCTTTATTTAAAATAGCTAAATCCATAAGCAAGAGGATAGCAGCAGGTTTTTTAGCTTTTAGCTTTTTTTTAATTTGTAAAAAATTTATTATATTTGAAAGTGTTTTATCATAATCAGAGCCTTTTCGGTTTTTTTCATAATCATTTTTATTATAGCTGTCAAAAGAAAAAAATATTTTATCAAGACCAGATAATATTAATTTTTCTGAAATGTTTTCATCTAGAAGTGTTGCATTTGTGTGTATACAGGTTAAAATTCCGTTTTGTTTTGCATAAGAAATCATTTGTGTAATTTCAGGATGCAAAAGCGGCTCACCCCTGTGAAAAAGATTAGCTTGGAATACAAAATCTTTTGCCTCATCAATTATTTTTTTAAAAAGCCAAAATTGCATGTCGCCCTTTTGACTTTGGTTTAAGTTTTTATTTGCGCATAGCTTGCAGGAAAGGTTGCATCTAGAGGTTGTTTCAATCCATAGTTTTAAAGGAAGGTAGTTTAAGTTCTTTTTATTAAAAACATATGAAAAATAGGCTTTTGCTAAATTGTTTGACAAGGGTAAATACCTTGAGATTTTTATCATTTTAAATATCTTATTTTAATCTTATCTTATTCATATCTTGTTTATATATTATTTAATCCAATATTTCTTTTATTACATAAGTAGGTTTTCCTGTTCCTTCATAGTAAGTTCTCATTATGATTTCACCTAAAAGACCCATAGTTATAAATTGAATTCCAATCATTATTGTAAAAATTGAAATAATTAATATTGGCCTTGTAGATAAAGGTATGGCAAAAAATATACGTTCCACCAGCACCCAAATTGTAAAAACAATTCCAATAAAAGTTAAAACTACTCCAATTAATCCAAATATTTGCATTGGTCTTTTAGAATAAGAAATTAAAAATTTAATTGTAATAATATCCAGTATTACTCTAATTGTTCGTGAAAGTCCATATTTTGCTTTTCCAAATTTTCTTGGCCTGTGATTTACTACAACTTCTCCAACTTTAACCCCCATCCAGCTAGCAATTGCAGGAATGTATCTATGCATTTCACCGTATAGTTCGATATTGTCAATAACATCTTTTTTATAGATTTTTAGCGTACAGCCGTAATCATGAATTCTGACATTAAATAAACTTGAGATTATTTTATTTGCAATTATAGATGGTATTTTTCTGGATATAGTGTTATCTTTTCTGTTTTTACGCCAGCCGCTTACAATGTCAAATCCTTCATTTATTTTTTTAAGCAGTTTTGGTATATCGTTTGGGTCATTTTGAAGGTCAGCATCAAGAGTTATAACTAATTTTCCTTTAGCATGATCAAAACCTGCTTTCATTGCTTGTGTCTGACCAAAATTTCTTCTAAAGCGAATGACTTTAAAGTTTGGATTTTTAAGATGAACATCTTTTAAATATTCATATGTTTTATCAGTGCTTCCATCGTCTACAAGAATTACTTCATATTTTTTATTTAATTTTTCAAGAACATCTTGAAGACTTTCGTATAGATAATAAATGCTGTCTTGCTCATTATAAACTGGAATGACCACTGAAATTTCAATTTCTGAATCTGCAGCTTTTTCTAGTTTTTTAACTGTATTAAAAGCATAATTATTTTTGCAGTCTTTGCTATTGTTATTACTATTGTTATTAATATTAATACTGCTAATATTACTGTTGTTACTGCTGCTGGTTATATTATTGCTAGTAATACTACTGCTTCTGCTGCTGCTGCTACTTCTACTGCTGTTTCTGCTTCTTATGCTACTGCTATTTCTGCTGCAACTACTACCGCTACTATTTCTACTATTTCTGCTATTTCTTTTGCTACTGTTGTTACTACTATCACTACTACTACTATCACTACTACTACTACTACTACTACTAATCATTTTACTTATTTTACTTGTATTTTTCATTATACCATTTTATAAATTTTTTTATTCCATTTTCTATTGATGTTTGAGGATTATATTTTAACATTTTTTTAGCTTTTGTTATATCAGCATAAGTTATGTAAACATCTCCTGGTTGAAAATCTAAAAACTGCATATTTGCTTTTTTACCTGTTTCTTTTTCTATAATTTTAACTAGTTCTATTAATTTTACAGGCTTTGAATTTCCAAGATTTATTATTTGATAGCCATTAATATTATTTAAATTTTTAATTATAGTATTGGTTATATCATCAATATATGTATAATCTCTTGAAGATGAACCGTCTCCAAAAATTTTTATAGGAATATTATTGTAAATATCATGCGTGAATTTATGTATTGCCATTTCAGGTCTTTGCCGTGGACCATAAACAGTAAAAAATCTTAAACAATACACAGATATTTCAAATAAATGGCTGTATGTATAGCAAATAAGTTCGCCTGCTTTTTTTGTAGCAGCGTATGGCGATACAGGATGATCTACATTATCTTCTTCACAAAATGGCACTTTTTTATTTCCGCCATAAACAGAAGACGAAGATGCAAAAATAAATTTGTTTACTTTGAATTTTTTACAACAGTCAAGCAGATTAATTGTTCCCTGAACATTTACTTTTTCATAAAGTATTGCATTGTCAATTGAAGGTCTTACGCCTGCTCTTGCTGCTAGGTGAATTATCAAATCAAAATCACTGCTTTTAAATATTTCTTCAAGCGCATTAATATTTAAAATATCTTCTCTGTATAAGTGAAAAAGCCTGTTATCTAGCAGTGGTTTAATGTTTTCTTCTTTAATTTTTGGATTGTAAAAGTCATTAAAATTATCAACACAGGTCACGTTGTATCCAAGCTTTAACAATTTCTCGCATAAATGTGACCCAATAAAGCCTGCACCACCAGTTATTAATATATTCATTTAAATCTTAAAAGTTAAAAGTTTGCTACATTTTTATAATATTTTTATACTATAAAATAAGAATTTTAAACTAAAAATACTTTTTTTAAAATAATTTAATAAAAATTATAATAAAATAAAAATATCTGTTATAAAAGATAAAATAGCTATAAAATAAAATAACTATTAGATTTTTAAACTATTATTTTAAACTATTAATAGATTGATTATGATAAGATAGATTGATAAATAGATAAGTTGATGGATAGATCGTTCATGATACTTGTAAACATTGTCAGTTATGAAATATTATTAATTCATAATTATTATTACTGTTATTATTATTGTTTTATTGAATGTTAGGGGTTAGCTTATGAGAGTTTTTTTAATTATTTTTTCATTTATTAATGCTTTTTTATATTTTATGTTTTATGCTTTTTTTGACAGTATTATGAATTTAACGGGCGGCTTAAGTATTTCTCCTGATATTGTTGCTTTTTTAAAACTTCTTATTTTAATTGTTTTTGGATTTTTAATAGGACTTGTTGTTTCGCTTCTCTTAAAATTAAATATTGAAAAAAGTTTTTTTGATTATAAAACAGCTTTAATTGCAGGAATTTTCCCTTTTATTTTTTTAATACTTTCTATTGGAAGTATAACAAACTTTATAGCTGACAATATTTTACAGTCAAACAGGCAGCTAACAGAGCTGTTATTTTATTTTTTATCAAGGCAAATTATTTTTTCTTTATGGTTTGGTTTTGCAATTGGAGTTTCTGTTAGGATTGCATTTAAAAAGAAAATTAAGCATGAAATTACATATAATTTAAATAACATTGAGTAATTATTAAGAATTTTGTTATTTTATTCTGTAATTTTTAAATTAAATTACATTTTAAGTTTAATTTAATCAAATTTTTATAAGCAAATTTACTAGGTTTATATTTTACTGGGCTTGATATAAAAATACTGCACAAGAGTCTTCTCCAGGGATGTTTGTAAGCTGTTTTTTCCCTGAACCATCAATATTAATTAAGAATATTTCAGAATAACCGTAAGTGCTGTTATAAACTATGTATTTATTGTCAGGAGAAAAAGCAGGAAGTCTTCCTCCTTCATCACCAAAAGTTAACTGCTTAATATTATTTCCATAAGAGTCCATAATAAATACCTGTTCTTTTTTTTTGGAATCATCATAACCCATAAAAGTTATAAGTTTTGCATCGATTGAGTATTTAGGAACCCTGTAGTTTCTACCTCCTTTAGATATTCTTTCTTTATTATTTCCATTAATATCTATCTGCCATATTTCTTCACTTCCATGCTGGCCAACTTCATATAAAGTTTTATATAAGAATGGGTGAGCGCTTGGGTGCCAGTCATCAACACCAGGATTAATTGTGAGTCTTTTAATGTTGCTTCCGTCACTTTCCATTACAAAAACTTCCCAGTTATCATCTATAAACATTTCAAAGAATATATATCTTCCATCAAATGACCATGAGGGAAAAGCGTGCCTGTTTTGTCCAAAGGTAATTTGTTTTTTATCTGAACCATCCCAGTTCATTACCATTATCTGCTGTGTTCCGCCAATAAAAGCACCATATGCAATTTTTTTGCCGTCTGGTGAGACTGAAGGGTATTGATCGCTTTCAGGATTATTTGTTAGTTGAGTAAGCTCGCTTCCATCTATATTCATGCTCCAGATATCTTCGTTGCCGCTTTTATTAGAAACAAAGACAATTTTTTTAATTTTATAATCAACATCAATGGGTCTAGGAACACCTTGGGTAATGAAATTTTTATTAACAGCCCAACCAGCAATTTTTAAGGTATTGTTATTGTTATCAAATATTGTTTCAAAACTTATAAGCAATGTATCGTTTTTGCTTTCTCCTTCAACTGAAAAGTTAATAGTTACATATTGAAATGTGCCATTTTTACCAAATGCATAAATGTAAATTCTGTGATTTGACCCTGGCTCTAAATATGAAGCATCAAATGTTAAATTATAACCGCTGTTGATGTAGTTTGCATTGCCAAAAGCGTTTGCTACATCTTTTCTTTCATTACCATATTGGACTTGTGGAAGTAACTTGCCAAAGTTTTTTGGACCATCTAAGTAAATTTCTACTTTACTAATACCAGTATCAGCAGGCGAGCTTAAATCAAGTGCCCAACCATCAATTTTTAAATTTTTAAGTTTATCTTGGCTTATTATGTCATTTTCACGCAGACTGTCGCTTGCAATTTTTATACTATCTGAAACCTGAGGATTTCCTGGAATTGTAATTTCTTTTCTTATATATTGTTCACCGTATGCAGGTATTAAAGCATAAATATATAAACTGTGAATTGTCCCTGGTTCAAAACTGTAACTTGAAGTATCTACAAGAAGCTCAAATCCAAAATTTGAAAAATCTTTTCCATAAACTTCTGCTGCATCTGGTGATGGAAGGCCGTATTCTGCTTTTCCTAAAAAAATACCATTGTTTTTATCACCATCAAGATAGATATTAATTTCTTTTATATTCTCATCTGTCTCGGAATATGTTTCATTTGGCTGAGTTTGATTTGTAGTTTCTTGTGTTTTTTCAGTTTCACCTGTTTGAGAAGCTGTTTCAGTTATAGAAGTATTAGATTCTTGCTTTGCAAGAGAAGCCTGTTTTATATTTGAAAGAATTTTTGAACCTGTTACTAGGAAAAAAATACTTACAAATAAAAAAAGTATAACTAATATTATTGTTATTGTTTTCATATACAGCTAATATATAATAAAAAAGATTTCAATACAAATTTAATAATTAACTATAGTAACGTTAGTAAATAGGTTTATTAAAATTTTGCTTGGAAATTAATGTTAAACTATAAATAGTTAAACTATAAATACTAAGCTTAGCTTGTACGGTTAAACTGTAAATACCAAGTAAATACTAAGCTTAGATTTTGTATTTATTTTATTTTAATTTATTTTAATTTATTTTAATTTAATTTAGTAGAAATTTAATTATTTTTTATATAGTTTATTTTTATATGGTAAATATTTTTTTGTAAATATTTATATGGTAAATATTCTAAATAAAATATTTTTATATGCAAGATAAATTATTTTCCAGCAGTTTTTTAAGTAGTTTAAATAAAGGTAATTTTAAAAAAATATTGTTATTTGGGATGAGTCCAATGCCATTTGAGAATGATAAAAAGGTTTATGGCACTGGTATTAGAACTTGGCAGTTTTTGCTTCCTCTTTTAAAAAACGGTCATAAAATTTGTGTCTGTAACTTTGCAATTCCATCTGCTTATAATGAAAACTTTCAAACTCAGTTTATTAAAGATTATGTTTTTAAGGAAAATGAAAAAGAAAGTTTTGTTTTTGACTATAATATTTTAAGACCTGATGATTTTGAAAATTTAGAACTTTTAAAAAAAATATTTTTAGATTTCATTCCTGACTGTGTTGTTGGATGCAGTTTTTACCCTTCTTATATTGCTTCAAAATTACTTAATTATTTAAAAGTTAAAGATAGTAATGCAGTTTGCAATTTTGCTATAAATACCACTACCAGCAGTACTGGCCAATTAGCTGACAATAATGCTACCAGTAATGCTTACAATAGGATTGGCAATACAGTTGATGATGGGGTTAGTGGTAAAGTTAATAATGTTAATAATAATTATAATGCCAGAACTTCTTCTGCCGCTAAGAGCAGCAACACAACTGACAGTAGCGCTGACAGTTTTTATATAACATGTCCGTTTTGGGCTGATTTGTTTGGCCATGTAATGGCAGAAGCTCAAGCAAGAGCATTTATCGATAAAAGTGATGAGTGTTTATTTCATTACTGGAACAGCGAATACAATATAATAACCACAGCAGATATATTTTCTACTGTCTCAGAAAGACAAAAATATGCTCTCATTGGGGAGCTTGGAGCTGTGGGAAGGCTTAATCAATACACAAGCGGCTATGAATTTGCCTATTGTATTCCTTGCGGAATGCCAGATAAGCCCTTTGATGTTCAAAAAGAAAGTCAACAAAATAAAAATAAAGATTTTACTGTCCTATGGAGCGGTGGTTATAACACTTGGACAGATGTTGATACTCTTTTTTTAGGGCTTGTAAAGGCAATGGAAAAAAATAATTCAATTAAATTTATATCTACCGGGGGTGAAATTCCAGAGCAGGATATAAAAACATACCCTCGTTTCTTAGATATGATTAAAAATTCCAAATTTAAAGACAATTTTATAATGTTAGGATGGATTAAAGGCGAAGAGGTCCCAAAATACTATTTTAAAGCAGATGTTGGAATAAATATTGATAAGGATATTTATGAGGTTAGGCTAGGAAGTAAAAATAGGATATTGGATTGGTTTAGAGCAGGTCTTGCTGTATTATCATCAAATGTTTGTGAACTTACAGAAATAATTGAAAGAGAAAAAATAGGATATACTTTTAGAGCTCATGATGCTGACGACTTGGCACAAAAACTTCTTTATCTTGCAGAAAATAAAGATGAGCTAAAAAAGACTGCTAAAAGAGCACAAGAATATGGATTTAAATATTTTAACTTTAATGTAACTACAAAATGCCTTCAAAACTGGGCAGCAAATCCTTTTTTCGCTCCTGATTATAATAAGCAAAAGGTAATTAATTTCAGCAAAGAGGAAGCTTTAAAAAATTTACAGTTAATTACAAGTTCTCAAAAAGAAATGATTAAACAAAAAGACAGAAAAATAAAAGAACTAGAAGAAATTGTTCATAAAAGTTTTGCCTATAAAATTTATGGCTACTTAAAAATTTTAAAAAGAAAAATTTTAAAAGAAAAAAAGCATGCACAATAGTTCAAATGCAAAAACAATTAAAACAGATAAAGAAGCAGAAATAACAGATAAAGAAACAGAAATATTTAATAAACATAACTCGTTAATAATAATTGTTACCTACAACAGTCAGGATTTTATTAAAAAATGCCTGGACTCCGTCTTTAATTCTTCATATAAGGATTGGCTGTTGGTAATCATTGATAATAATTCTTGCGATAATACTGTAAATGAAATACTGTCTTTTTCAGAGACCAGCTTACAATCAAATCAAACTTATATAGCTTATATAAATGATATAATTAAGAAGGACAAAATTACAAAAAATAATGTAGATAGTGTTTATTTGCTAGAAAAAAGGGATTTTTCAGAAAAACCTTTACCAGAAAATTTAAAAACAACTGATAAAGATTTTTTAAACAGTATAAATTCAAATAATATAAATAATATAAATACAAATTATATAAATTTAATTAAAAGTTTTTTGTTAATTAAGCTAAATAATAATATTGGTTTTTCAGGTGCTGTAAACTTTTTAGTTTTTAATATTTTAAACTTATTTAAAAATAGTTTTAAGTTTTTAATATTGCTAAATCCTGACGTTGTTTTAGATAAAAATGCGATAGAAAATGTAATTTCTACTTTTCAAACTAGTAATAAAGATAATAGTAATAATAAATATTATAAATATAGTAAATATAATAAATATAATAACTTAGATAAAGCTGAAGGTTTAGAAAATGATGCAATAACAAATTCTTTAAATGCTTTAAACAGTGTCAGCAATATTGGGGCTGCAGGCGGATTAATCTTTGATTATGAAGGTAAAAACTTGCAAAATGCAGGAGGTAAGATTTTATGTAATTTTTTAACTTATCATTTAAATTTAACTTGCAATTTAAATTTTAAACAATTAGATTGTTTAGATCTAGATTGGTTAGACTTAAAAAGCAGCTTGGATTTTACGGATTTAAAATATAAATATAAAGTATACGAAGTTGATTATGTTTGTGGAGCTTTTTTTGCAACAAAGTTTAATATATTTAAATATTTAAATGGTTTTGACATTGGTTACAAGCCTGTTTACTTTGAAGAACTTGATTATTGTTTAAAACTAAAAAGACTTGGTTTAGTTTCAGTAATTAATACTGGCGCAAAAGCTTTTCATTATGAATCAGCCTCAATACAAAAATTCAGTTATAATTTTTATAAATACTATCATAAAAATCGAATACGATGTGCAGTAATTAATTCTGGTATAAAATATTTTTTTAAAAAGTTTTTGCCATGTGAATTTAACTGGTTTTTAAAATTAAAAAAAATTAAAAATGCTGAAGCTAAAGCAGTTATTTTGGCATATTTTTTAAATTTTTTATTTTTGCCTTATAATTTGTCAATAAAGTTTAAAAATTATCTAAAAATAAAGAAGGTTAAATTTTGAAAGGATGAAAACTAATGGATAATGAAATAACTCAAATTGTATCAAGCAAAAGCAGAACACCCCGTCTTTTAATTATCAGTTTTGATTTAATTGGAAAGCAAATGGCAGGGCCTGGTATAAGGTTTTATGAGTTTGCAAAAATTTTATCTAATTATGTTGATGTAACACTTGCTGCACCTAATAAAATTGATATACAAACAGAAGGTTTTAAAACTTTTTTCTATAATCAAGAAAAATTTAAACTCTTAAAAAGAGTATCAGAGCATTCAGATATTATTTTAATTCAAGGTCATATTCTTCATTATTTTCCGTTTTTAAAAAATTTTAAAGGCAAAATAATTGTTGATCTTTATAATCCTTTTAATCTTGAAAGTCTTGAAATGTTTAAAGATTTAACTATGGCAGAAAGGTTAAGAATAGATAAAAGCAATGTTGATTTAATTAAATTTCAGTTAGCTATTGGTGACTTTTTTATTTGTGCAAGTGAAAAACAGAGAAGTTATTGGTTAGGTATGTTAAACGCAATGGGAAGAATTAACCCATATAATTATGATAATGACAGTACATTTAAGAGATTAATTGATGTGGTTTCATTTGGAATTCCTTCAGAACAGCCAAAACATACAGGTGAATCTATCAGAAAAATGTTTCCTGGCATTAAAGAGGATGACAGCCTAATACTATGGGGTGGCGGAATTTGGAATTGGCTAGACCCTATTACAGCAATTAAGGCAATGTGGGAAATTACTAGAAGCAGAAAAGATATTAAGTTAATTTTTACAGGATTAAAACATCCAGACCCTAAACTCCCAGAAATGAAAAAAGCAATTGAAGCAGTTAAGCTGAGCCAGGAGCTGGGGCTATTTGATAAGTTTGTGTTTTTTAATGAATGGGTTAGCTATGAAACAAGGCAAAACTTTCTTTTGGAGTCAACAGCAGGACTTTCCCTTCATCAGGAAAAAATTGAAACAGAGTTTGCTTATAGAACTAGAGTAATGGATTATATATGGGCAAAACTTCCAATAATTACTACTGAAGGTGATTCTATAGCAAAACTTGTAAAAGAAGAAAATATTGGAGAAGTAGTCAAATATGAAAATATTAGCCAGCTTGCAAGAGTAATTGAAAGTGTTGCTACAAATAAAAGTTTAAAAGATATATATGTAAAAAATCTTGAGAAAATTCAGCCAAAATTTTACTGGGAAAATGTTACAAAACCTCTGGTAGAATACTGTGTAAATGCAGAATATGCTGTAGATAAAAAGATGATAATTGATTTTATTAATCTTCAGAATAATAAAATTTCCAATGTGGTAAAAAATCATTTTTCAGGAACAACAAATGTATTGGCTCTAACTTCAAATATATATTTTGATAAAGAAATTTTTAAAGAAAAAAATTTTGGAAAAATATACTTTATAGAGGTTCAGGATTTACCAAAAGAAAGACAGGAGCAGGGCTTAAATGTTGATGACATAGGCTTATTAAAGTCTAAGATACTTGCCAGAACAAAATTTGATGGAGTTATAATTAACAATGCTTTTAAAAATATAACTCCTAAATTTTTGTATGATTTATTAAATGTAATTTCATTGAGACTAAAATCTGATGGTGTGATATTTGTTTCTGTTCCTGAAAGCAGAGGACTTCAGAAAGTTTTTAGCAAAAAAGACTATTATGATAGGACGTCTGACAGGATAGATGAATTTACTTTTGAATATATTTTAAAAAATACCGGTTATGAAATTATTGAAAAAGGTACCTGGGACAAATTTGAAATTTTAAAAGAAGATGAATTTATAGGCAAGTTTGCTGATATTCTCAATTTAAAAGAAAATCAGGAAATTCTTGGAAAAATATCGTATGATAAAAATGAGCTAATTGATTTATTTGAAATAAAACTAGATAAAAAGGATTTTAAAGAATTAACTTTATTAAAAGGTTTAAATTTATTAGACTCAGAAGAATTAAAAAATGATAATAGTCTAAAAGGAAAACTAAAAAGATTTATATATGCTGTTACAAGCCTATATCTTGAAAATTTAAGAAAAAGTTACAATGCTTCTATTCAAGCTATTAACAATAATATTCAGCTTCAAATTAACAGAGAAATTAATAAATTGAATGAAAAAAACAGGCAAAGAATGATTTTTATATACTATAATGTTTTTAAATCATTATTATTTGAGATTTCTAATCTTCAAATTGACGTAAGGGCTTTAAGAAATATTTTAGAAGAAAAGTTTGATTATAAAAAAGAAGATAAAACTTTAATTGATCAGAGATTAGAAGTTCTTTTGGGTGATATTGAAAATATTGATAAAATAATGGGATTATCTATTTCTAACAAATATTATGTTGCAAAAAAATTATAATAAAATTAATTAGAGAAATTATAATAAAATAAATTAGTGAACATAATAAGTTATTAATGGACATAATAAGGAAATAATTAGGATATAATATAAAATATAAGGTTATAATAAATTATTAAATATAGTAAAAAGGATAAGGACAAGGGGATGAAAAGAATGAGCTTAGCCAAATCAGTTGTCTTAATACTTATAAGTATTTCTATTGCAGTTGGCGGCCAGGTACTTTTAAAACTTGGTATGGATAAAATAGGACCGGTTTCAATTAACAGTATAAGTTCAGTTGGCAGTCTTTTTGTTAATATTTTTAAAAGTCCAATGGTTTTAATTGGCCTTTTTTGTTATGCTATCTCAGCTGTTTTATGGCTTATTGTAATTTCAGCAGTGGATTTAAGTTTTGCTTATCCGTTTATTGGGCTTACATATGTTTTAATATTAATTGTTTCTAAATTTGTACTTAAAGAGGATGTAAATCCAATAAGGTGGGCAGGGGCAGTAATTATTACTATTGGTGTTATTGTAATTTCCAGAGGATAAAATTTTGATTGTGTTTTTAGATTTTGTTTTTATTGCAATAGAAAAAAGGTGCTGTTAAATTGGAAAATAATTATTTAAACCTTCCTAAAGTTTCAATTATTACAGTAAATTTTAATGGTAAAAAATTTTTGAGCAACTTATTTTCCTCCATTGGTAATTTAAATTACCCAAAAGATAAATTAAATGTGATAATGGTTGATAATGGCTCAACTGATGACTCTTGCAACTTTGTAGAAAATAATTTTTCTTGGGTAAAAATAATTAAACTACAAAAAAACACTGGCTATGCTTTTGGTAATAATATTGGAATGAAAAATGCTGAAGGCAAATATATTGCATTAATAAATAATGACTGTATCGTTGATAAAAATTGGCTTATAGAAATGGTGAAGCTTGCTGAGTTTTTTGAAAATAATTCTAAGGGCAAATTAAAAGTAGGTGCAGTTTGTTCTAAGGTTCTTTTTTATTATAAATACATTCCTGTTATATTGGTTGTAAGTCTTTTTAATAGTAAGGGCGATAAAATAAAAGGAAGCGCTATTAATGATATTTTTAAATATGATTATCAAGAAGAGAATATTGATATCAGTTTAAATTATGATAAAAAAAATGCTGATAAAGAAGAGATAAGATTTAAAGTAAATAAAATAGATATAGCATCAATTTCAAATATAAAACCACAAGAAAATAGTTTAAAATTTTTAAGTGGATGCAGCTGCCTTGAAAAAGACTTAAATGGAAATTATAAGTTTAATTTTGAAAATTATTTATTTCTTGCAATTCCAATTCCTGATATTCTAAGTGACACAGTAGTAAAATTAAAGTTAAATGCTGATGTGCCTAAAATAAAATCCCAAGTTTTTTCTGATTTTTATTTTGAAATAAAGGCTTACATAAAAGATTTAAAAAATCTTTCTAATTTATTAGAGATAAAAGTTGATGCCACTTTTAATTCAAATAATAGCCCAAACCATAATGATAATAATTATATTAAAAACAGTGATTATAGCAATGATTCAACTAATTTCTCTTCACTTAGCTCTGGTTACAACTATGAAATTAAATTTGTTTTAAATAAAGAAAATTATAAACATACTGTTGATATAATTAACAGCTGTGGCCTTGAAATAAATAAGTCATTTTATGCAAGAGACAGAGGATATGAATGCTTTGATTTAGGTGAGTTTAATGAAGCAGATGAGGTTTTTTCTCCCAGCGGCAGCAGTTTGCTTGTAAAAAAAGATTTGATTGATTCTGTTGGATATTTTGATAGTGATTTTTTTACTTACTATGAAGATATTGATTTATTCTGGAGAGCCAGACTGGCAGGATGGAAAACATTTTATAGCCCTTTATCTATTGCAAGACATTATCATTGTGGAACTTCCACTGAATGGTCATATAAATTCACTTATTATGTTTTAAGAAATAGAATTCTTGCAATTTTTAAATGCGGTTGGCCTTTATTGTTTATTAAAAGTTATGCAGGGTTTGTTTTTTCTATGATTAAAAATGTGATTTTTCTTTTTATGCTGATTTTTAAAGGTAAAAAGTTGGAAAACAGACCCGATATTAAGGCAAGGCTTGTGCTTTTTTTTGAGTTTTTTTACCTAATTCCTAAAAGTTTTAAAAAAAGGCTAAAAATTAGGCTAAATAGAAAAGTAAAAGATAGTGAAATAAAAAAACTGACAGTAAATTTTTAAAGATTATGTATAAAATAGGAGTATATGACAGATATTTATCAACAGCAGGTGGCGGTGAAAGATACAGCTGCAAAATTGCAGAGATTTTGTCTAAAGATAAGAAATATAAGGTTGACTTGCTTACAGATTTACATACAGATTTAGATTTAGTATCTAAAAGGCTCAATCTTGATTTAAAAAATGTAAATTTAAAAATTTTTCCTTTTTTATCTGATGATTACTCAAAAAGAATCACGCAAAATTATGATATTTTTATTAATGCCACATATTTAAGCTCTCTTCCAGCTGCAGCTAAAAGAAATATATATTTATGCTATTTTCCAACTCCATTTGATGTGGATTTTAAAATAGTCCATAAGCTGCTATTAGCTTTTTTTAGAATTCCAGCTACTAAGCTTTTTAAATTAGCTGAAAAAATAAACAATGATTTTGCCAATATTGAAGTACTTGAAGGTGTGTATGATGTAAAAAGATTTATGTTAAGAAGGGGAAGCTTTACAAGCGGAAAGGCTTTAATTTTATATAAATATTTGTATAAATATAATAATACATATAATAAATATAATAAAAATAATAAATATAACAAAAAATATAGCAAATTTAGTGATGCCAGCATAATAATTGGACTTAAAAATCCCAAAAGCCTAGGTGTAAATCAAATAAAGTGCAAAATTTCTTTATATAAAGAAATTAATCTAAATAAAGAAATTAAAAAAAATATAGAAAATATAGAAGATATAAAAAATATAGGAAATATAAAAGATATAGGAAATATAGAAGAAGATAAAAATAAGAAAAATAATAAAAATAATATAATTGATAGATTTCAATTAATATTTAGTCAGGATTTAATAGTTCATAAAGGACAAAAACAGATTATAGATTTAAGTAAAATTTTAAGTCAAATAAATAAAAATTTAACAATAAGTAATATTGTAAATATAAGTGATGATGCCAAAACAAAAGATATTAAAAAAACAAAAGATATTACAAAAACAGAAGATGTTACAAAAACAGAAGATATTACAAAAACAGAAGGTGATATAAAAACAAAAGGTGCTGCAGAAACAAAAGATTCAGCAAAAATAGATAAAGCACAGAGTAATTTTTTGGTTACAGTAGAGTCTGATGTTTTTAGTGTAAATAAAGAAAAAAAGGGCCAAGTTGACTCAAGAAAGCTTGGAATTGTAATTTATAATGAACAAAAAATTTCTTTTTTTAAGAAATTAATTTTAAAAGTTTTAGGATTTATTCCTTTGTTTTTGATTACTTACCCTAAAAATTTAAATTTTTTACAAACATATCATAAAATCATTTCAATATCCGAGTACTCATATTACTGGATTAAAAAACTTTGGAAAAAGGAAAGTGATATTCTTTATCCCCCGGTTGAAGTGGAAAGTTTTGAACCATCAAAAAAAGAAAACATAATACTAAGTGTTGGAAGGTTTTTCCCAGAACATCACAATAAAAAACAGCTGGAAATGGCTCAGGTTTTTATTGAAATGTATAAAGAAAATGCTGAGCTGTTAAAGGATTATAAACTAATCCTTGCAGGTGGTGTTGAGAATAAAAAAGAACACTTGGAATATATAGAAAAAATAAAAAAAGTTTGTGATGGATATCCAGTTGATGTTTTAACAAATATTAAATGGAATGATTTAAAAGAATTATTTTCAAAATCTTTTATTTTTTGGCATGCAGCTGGAATGGGAGAAGATGAGAATAAAAGTCCAGAAAAATTTGAGCATTTTGGAATTACTACAGTTGAAGCAATGGCTTCTGGATGTATATGTATAGTAATAAATAAAGGTGGGCAACCAGAGATTATTCAAAATGGGATAAATGGATTTTTGTTTGACAGCTGGGAGCAGTTAAAAAAAATAACTCTTGATGTTTGCTTAGGAAAAGTTGATGTTAAAATGATTACCGAAAATGCTTTATTAAGAGCTAAAGATTTTTCAAGTGAAAATTTTAAATCAAAGCTGATAAATATAATTGAGTCTGAGTTAGAAAGAATTAAATCTAAAAAGCATTAATCTAAAAAGCATTAAATCTGAAAAGAATTTATCTAAAAAGCATTAAACTGAATTTAAAATCATTAAACTTTAATGAAAAAGCATTAAATATAAAAGCATTTGGTCTATAATTTAAAGCAGGAGTTGTTTTGGAAAAATCAAATGAGAAAGAATTAAGTAAAAAAGGGATAAACAAAAAAGACTTAATTAAAAAAAGCTTAGAACAAGACTTAAGCAAAAAAGGTTTAAGCATAATAATTGTAAATTATAACTCCTCAGAATTTATAATTAATTGTGTTGCAAGTATTATTAAGCATATATCTTTTGTTATTCATTTTGAAATAATAATTGTTGATAATGCGTCTAAAGATGATAGTATAATTAAAATCAATGAACATATAGACAATTTAAAAAATATTACTGATGGCAAAGACAGTTTTAATAATATTATTGGTAATATTATTAGTAATAATTTTAGCAGTAATTTTAGCAATAATATTTCTATTAAAACTGAAATTTTTAAAATTATTAAGCTTAGACAAAACAGCGGATTTGCAAAAGCTGCCAATATTGGAGCAAATAAAGCAAAATATAAATATTTATTATTTTTAAACCCAGATACAGAGTTTATTAGGGAAGGAATAAAAGATTTAATCGATTTTTATGAAGAAAAATCCTTTAAAACAAAGATTGGTGCAGTTGGGGTCAAAATTTTAAATCCTGATGGCACTCTTCAATACAACGCAAGATCTTTTCTTACTTTAACCTTGCAGTTTTATGAAAGCTTTTTTTTAGATAAAATTTTTCCAAAGGTTAAATTTTTAAATGCCCATTTTTTAAGATGGTGGGATCATTTAACTGTTAAAGAAGTAGATTGGCTTTCAGGCGCATTTTTATTTTTAGAAAAAGAAGTTTTTTTTAGTGTTGGTGCTTTTGATACAGAATATTTCATTTATAGTGAAGATGAAGATTTATGTTTAAAGCTAGTAAAAGCTGGGTATAAAAACTATTACTATCCAAATTTTTGTATAATACATCACGATGCTGGTATTGCTTCAAAAAATCAGCCTTTAAGGGATTTTCAAATCTGGGAAAGCAGAAGAATTTATTTTTATAGAAATTATTCAAAAATTCATGCAAAAATTTTTAGTTTTTTATATTTTTTCTTTATTTTTAATAGGGCTGTTTTATTTTTTTTAATGTCTTTTTTTTATTTAAGAAATAATTACTATAAAAAAAGATCCAAACAATATTTTGAAACCTTAAATTTATATCTATTTAAAAGTTTTAAAGGTAAGTAAAAAAAATTTTAAGATTAAGTAAAAATAATTTAAAACGAATTCAAAAATTAAAATAAATTTAAAGATAAATGAAAAATGAAATTTTTAATTCAAAAAAAGAATTTGGCCAAAAAGAGTTCAGCCAAAGAGAATTATTAGCTAAAAAAGATTTATTAAAAGACACAGGATTTATTACTACTGTTTTTAATGAGTCTGCTAATATAAAATTTTTACTTGAAAGTCTTTTAGCCCAGTCAGTTTTGCCTCAAGAAATAATTATAGTTGACGGTGGTTCAACTGACAATACGCTTGATATAATTGTAGATTTTTTTAAAAATATCTGCACTCAGTTTATTATTGTTGAAAAAAATAATAATGGAAAACTTAATAAAAAACTTGAAAATATAAAATATGAAAAAGATGAAAAATATGAAAAATATGGAAAAGATAAAGACATAGAAATCGTAAAAAAAACAGAAATATTAGAAATAGTAGGAAAAATTGAAAATGATTTTAAAAAATTTATAGTTTTTTTGGGTAGTATAAGTTTTGAAAATTTTAAGGGAGAGAAAAAGAATTTAAATGAAGAGAGAAAAATATTCATAAAAATTTTTAAAGTTAATGGAGCAGCAATTTCTGAAGGAAGAAATTTTGCTATAAAAAATTTAAATAGCAATTATATTTGTGTAAGCGATGGTGGTTGTATTTTAGATAAAAACTGGCTCAAACAAATAACTTCTTTTTATCATAACTATAAAAATAGCAATTTTAGCATCAGTAACTATAACAATATTAATCATAAAAACACTTCTATTAACAATAATAACAATATTAACGACAAAAATATTAACAATAATAATATTAACAATAATAGTAACAACAACAATAATAATATCAACAATATTAAGCATAACAAAAGCCAAGAAAATTTAAAATTTATTGTTGGAGGGTATAACTGGCCATTAGCTAATACTTTTTTAAAAATTTGTCTTGCTGTTTGTGTAATGCCAAGAAAAAGTGAAATTAATCCTAAAAAATACATGCCATCATCTAGGAATATTTGTTTTACAAAAAAAGCTTGGCTTGATGCCGGAATGTATCCGCAGTATATGGATTTTGGTGAAGACATGAAGTTTAATTTTAATTTAATTGGCAAGGGTTACAGTATAATTTTTAACAGTAACGCTGAAGTTTACTGGAACATGAGAGACGATATAATATCAATTTTTAAACAGTTTTTCAGATATGCCAAAGGTGATGCAATTGGAAAAATGTATTTTTATAGGCATTTGATAAGGATTTTCTCTTTGCTTACCTTTGTTCTACTGATTTTTTTGTCAATATTTATAAGCTTATATTTTTTAATTGTAATTTTTTTGCTGCTTTTATTTTATGTGTTAAAACCTTACTTAAGAATCTATAGTTATTTAAGTAATAAAAAAGTTTGTCCTCAATTGAAGAGTAAGCCAAATTTAGTCTTGTATTTTATTGGGTTGATATTTAGTATTCCTTTTTTTATGGTTTTTATTGACTTTGCAAAGTTATGTGGTTATTTTTTTGGCTTAATAAAAATGTCTCAAAAGTTTGAAAAAGTTTAAATAATAAAATTTAAAAAATATTTTAATTAAATAATTAATACAAAATTTTTTAGATTTATTTTAAGATAAAAAAAGCATTAAAAAACTATTATTAATTTATATTTAAATAAGTTGACATTTAACTTTAATATTTTTATAATTAATTTATAAAGTTTTATATAATAAAATTTAATTGTTAAAATAATTATAAAAGTTATAAAGATTTATATTCTATAAATTTACAAATTGATAAATTTTTAGTTTTATATATTAAAG
>CAYLWJ010000112.1:0-6878 GCA_964387355.1 uncultured Actinomycetota bacterium
GATGTTAATTTAGAATTATTAAAATTTTAGATAGTAGGGCTGAAAGAAAATAAATAGTTATTAGTATTGCCAGTGGTAACAAATGCTTTTAGTAATACTGATAAATAACCTAAAAGCAATAATAAAGTTCATCTTTAAGAGAAAAGAAAACAGTAGATAAAAAAACAATATGAATAATAAAAGTTTAGCTAAAAATGAAAACAAAAGACCCATAAATATATCAAGCTTAAGTGATATTGAAGCAAGCATTATGGAAATTGTATGGGAAAAAGAGCCAATAACAGTAAGAGAAGTTCATGAAATTTTATTAAAAAACGAACTTGATAAAAAAGATAAAGACTATATACCATACACCACTGTAATGTCTGTAATGAATAAATTAGCCCAAAAAGGACTTTTAAAGCAAGATAAAAGCTCAAAAGTCTACCAGTACAGTTCACTTGTTGACAGACAGGAGTTGTCTAAAAATATGATTAAGTCTATTGCAGAAAAGCTTTTAGATAAATCTGCAAGTTCAATGGTAACAAAATTTCTTTCAAGTGATGATAATATATCATTAGAAAAAATAAAAAAGATTTTTGATTCTTTAAAAAAATAATTTTAAAATTTTATTTGAAGCTCTAAATAAAATTGAGATTTGATGGCTTTTTTTGACCTTCAAAATATTATACTGAAAATTGCAGGTAACTTTATAACTATAATTTATGATAGTTTAACAACTTTTCTAATTGCATTTTTAATAATTTTTATATTTAAAATAAAAGATTCCAATGTAAAAATTTTATTTTTTTTCCTTCCATTAATAAAACCAGTAATTATTATTTCTGAAAAACTACAATATAATACAGACTATTTTCTTAATAAAAACATTGTAATTGGTTTCAGGGTGCCTACTCCTTCTCTTTTTATAAAAAGGCTTGAACCAATAATGAAAAACCCATTTAATTTTAATTATTTAAATAATAATATAATTTATATCATATCATTTCTTATACTACTGATATTAATTATAAGATGGATTTCAATATATTTCTTTTACAAAAAAATATCCCAAAAAAAATATGAAGACATTTATTATGATATAAATATTTTAACAGAAAAACATTCTAAAATATTAAAAATAAAGAAGCCGTCTATAAATTTAATTAAAAAAGATTTTATATCACCATTTACAATTGGAATAAAAGACCCAACAGTAGTAATTTCAAAAAAAACAATTCAAATACTTAACGATACAGAAAAAGAAATATTAATTCAGCATGAATTATCCCATATTAAAAGAAAAGACAACATAATATCTTGGTTAGCTTTAATACTTAAAGACATATTTTTCTTTAATCCTATAAGTTATATTGCTTATAACTTAATAAGGCTTGAACAGGAAAAAGCAAGTGATAAATTGGTTGTTCAAAACTCAGAAATAAAAAACGATATTATTGCACAAAATATATTAAGTATAATTATTAAATTAATAGAAGCCAAACAAAATAAATTACTATATTTAAACCAAAACCCTTCTTTTTTTAGTTTTAGTAACAAAATAACAAGTTTTTACAATTTTAAAATGCTAGAGATTAGAATAAAATCAATTTTAAGCTTAAATAAAAACAAAATTTATATGATTTTGCCTTTAAGAATATTTATGTATTTTTTATTCCTTTTAATTTTATTTATACAAATTATTATAATTATTAAAATAAATGGTAACTTTATATTCTTAAGATAATACAACGATATATCTTTATAAAGGCAGCTTTATCTCATCTTATCTTATCTTATTTTATTTTATCTTATCTTACCTTTATTCCATATTTTCCCAATTAATTAAATCAACAAATTTTTCAACAATTCTAGGATCAAATTGTATTGCAGAAAGCTTTCTTATTTCTTCTATAGCCTCTTCTTTAGTTAACTGCTTTTCAACACCACTTCCTGTTATTAAAGAAACATAAGTATCAACAACAGAAATAATTCTTGAAAGAATTGGTATTTCGCCCCCTTTTAACCCCTGAGGATAGCCTGAACCGTTCCACCACTCGTGATGATGTAGGGCAGATTCTGCAATATGACTTAATAATGTATGTGACTTTAGAATAGCATAACTAGCATCAACATGCCTCTTTATTTCTTCAAAATCTTTATTACTAATTTTAATTTTTTTAAAAATTATTTTTTTATCAACGGCAATCATTCCGATATCATAAAGACCACAAAGCATTGTAAGGTCATTAATCTTATTTTCAGATAGATTTAAAGCTTTTCCTAGTTTTACTGCAAGCTTCGTAACAAGTTGAATATTTACCATTTGCTTAATTCCATTTTTATAAAGCTCATTTTCAAACTTATTAATAAAAGAATCAGTAATTTTTCTTTTATCAATAAATTTTTTCTTATACATTTTGTTTTCTGCTTCTTTTAAAATAAAATTAATATTTCTAATACTCTTTTGTTTAGTTTCTACTCCAAATGACATTGACATTGGTATTAACTCATCTATAAACTGGTTTTGACAAAAATTTTCAATTCGTTCAATTATATTCTTAGCAATTTCTTCTGTTGTTTTTGGAAGAATTATTGCAAATTCATCACCGCCCCATCTAGCAATTATATCCTCTTTTCTAATATATTTTTTTAATAATCTTGCACAATTTTTTATTAATTTGTCGCCTTTTTTATGACCAAATACATCATTTACTAATTTTAAATTATTTATATCAACCATTATAAATGTTATTGGAAACTGCCTTTTTGTATTTAACCTTTTAACTTCTTCTTCAAAATAAGCTCGGTTATAAAGCTTTGTTAAACTATCACGAAAACATAGAAAATTAAGTTTGTTCTCAAGTTTTTTTCTCTCAGTTATATCTCTTACAATACCCTGATAATATTTTGGGCTGCCATCTTCAAAAATAACAATTGAACTTATTTCAACATCTATTATACTGCCATCTTTCCTTTTTAACCTTGTTTGAAATAACTTATTCCTGTCAAAAGGGCCTGGTCTATCTTTTGCATTTACATATAGCTCTTTATTTATATCTATTGATAATAATTCTTCCTTGGAGCTATATCCAAGAATTTTGACAAGTGCTGGATTTGCATCTATATATTTACCCTCAGGAGTTGTTATATAAATACCATCTAATGAATGTTCAAAAATAAATTCATATTTTTTTAAAGCTTGATCTGCTTTTTCTAAATAAATTTGCCCTAATATTTTGTCAGTAATTTCAGTTGTAATTTCTATTACGTTTTCTACTTTACCATTTGAGTTCAAAATTGGATAAGCATTAATTAACCAATATCTATTGTCGGATGATTTAATCTTTGCGCTTGCAGGCTTTGCTGTTTTTATACTAACAATTACTGGACAAGATTTACAGGTGGTTTTATTTTTATGCCAAATTTCATAACACTTCCTACCAATTAAATCTTCTGGTTTTACATTTACAGATTTAGCAGCCGAGATATTTGCCCATAAAACATTATTTTCTAAATCCTGTATTGCAACAAGCTCTGTCATTACATTAAACACACTTTCAATTAGGCTATGTAGGTTATGTATTTTTAAAAGCCTGTCACCTAGGTTAGAAATAAAATTGCCATTATTACCATTAATATTAACATGAATGTTATTATTAATTTTCCCCTCCAACTCATGATTATAAAGCTATAATTGTCAGTACAACTATAATGGATATAGATTATATACAAATAAAAGGTAAATACAAAAATATAATGAAACAATATAATACTATTTTTTTAACAATTTTTAAATTATATTTTAATTGAAAATTACAAATATTAAAAAAAAATTTTAAAAGATATAATCCCAATGTTGTTATAATTCTATGTTATATTTTTTAATATGGAAAAATTTTAAAATTGAAATATGAAATTTATTACTAAAAGGAATATAAGAAGGCATTATATTTTGCTTATGGTTTATTAGAATTTATTTATATTACAGTATATATAGTTATATCAATCAATAATTACCCAACAGCAACCCATAATGATAAATTAAAAAAGAAGCAGTCTAAATTGTAACTTATGACAATAGCATTGCTTTACCAATACCAGTGCTACTACCTCTCGAGTTTGTTATTTAGTCCTCATTTTACCACTTAAAACCACTAAATTTAAGCACAAAAAAGCAAAATTTTATCTAAATTTCTAAAAAATGTAGTGGCAATACATATTAAAAATTTATTGCAGCAATTCCGCATCTTCTTTTATGTACTTGCAAAATCAAGTTTAAAATGAGCTAAATTAATCAATTTTTCTAAAAAAGCAAATTCGCATTTAAGAAATAGGTAGTTTTTTATTGAAAATATGATATACTTACAGTAAATCATAATATATGGAGGCACGTATTGAAAGCAAAATACATAAATATGGCACTAAAACAGGCAGTTAATCATCTGGAAAAAATTATTGGTAAAGGAAGTTTTCTAAAAGGAAATATTGTAATCATGAAAAGAGTATGCGGAAATAAAAACTGCAGGTGCATAAAGCAGGGAAAAAAACACATATCAATGTATATCGGTAAAAAACAGAACAATACAACCAAGATGATATATGTTCCAAAAAGGCTTGAGGCAGAAGTGGCCAGTAAAGTAAAAGCATATCATAAAATAAAAGATCTTATTGATAAGATATCAGAGTTAAACTATAAAGATCTTGAAGCAGCCAAAAAAGGTGATGTTTAAAAGGATAATAGATTATTCAAACAAGCACTTTAATCTGTTTGACTTAGTTGATAATATTACTGATTCAAGGCAAAAGCCCCAGATAGCTTGCTCTGATATTGCCGCATCAATTCTTTCCATGTTATTTTCTAATCTTGGTTCGCTAAATAAATACAATACTTCAAGAGAAATCTCTTATGTTTTAGATATTGCAGCAAAAGTTCCCTCTTCATCAACTGTTGCAAGAGCCTCAGATACAATAGACTTGGATGCCATAAGAGACATATTAAAAGCCATATACTTAAAAGCAAAAAGGAAAAAAATGATAGAGCCATTCTATGGAAAATATATAGGTATTATTGACGGCCATGAGATTTTCTCAAGCGATATTCACTGGTGCAAAGCTTGCAGTGTAAGAAATGTTTCAAAAGTTGAAGGAGAAATAAAACTTAATTACTACCACAGATATGTAGCATTTATACTGGCTGGTCCCAAGTTTTGTTTTATGCTTGATATTGAACCTATATGTCCAAATGAAGGTGAGCTTACAAGCGCATACAGGCTACTTGAGAGGGTATGCAAAAACTATCCAAAAGCATTTGAAGTTGTTGTTGGTGATGGACTTTACCTAAATGGGGTTGTATTTAATCTATTAGCTTCTCATGGTAAATATGCTGCAGCAGTCCTAAAGGATGAAACAAGGCAATTATATGAAGAAGCGGTATCGCTTTGCAGTATTGTTGACCCTGTTATATACAAAGATGAGAATATCACCTATAGAGTCTGGGATCACACTATAGAGGGAGCCTGGGATTCATATAAAAAACCTGTAAGGGTTATTAAATCTGAGGAGATAAAAAAGTTAAGGCATCATTCAGACAAAATAGGAAAGTGGGAGTGGGAAGAAGAGAAGGCAGACTGGTATTGGGCTACCAGCCTGCCTAAAGTTGTTAGTTTAAAAAATGTTGTATCGATATGCCACAGCCGCTGGCAAATTGAAAACAAATGCTTTGGCGAGATAGTAGATACATGGAACGGCGATCATGTATACAGGCATAGCCAAAATGCAATTGTCGCTTTTATCCTGTTTTTATTTATTGTGCTGAATATCTTTAATATATTTTTTGCCCGTAACATTAAAGATAAAAGGATTGGTACAAAATCCTCTTTGGTAGAACTAATAAAAGCGGCGTTCTTAATTGCAAAATGGACAAGCATACCCCCATAAGCACCTTTCAATTTCTCAAACCAACCAAAATATACCTTGCCACAATTATATAAATAATTGATGTTTTAGGCACGCCAAATTCAAAAAAATTGCTTATTTTTAAAAATATTTTTACCCTTTGCGAAAATGATGTGGGTAAATGCTGCCGAAAAATAGCATTTTTGAGCTTGAATTTGGGTTACTAAGTGGCAAGATGCGGAATTGCTGTGAAGCAATTCGAAGTATTGACAAAAATTTGTTAGTTATGTAAAATACTTTACAGATTTAAAAGTAAAATTTAAATTCTTTTTTATATTTTTATATTCTTATTATCTATCGTATAAAAAGTTTATTTGGAGTTTTATGAATATAGATGACTCTATAATTAAATTTGAAGAGAGAAAATTAAGCCCTTTATCTAAATTTGCTTATTTTATTGGCAATATTAGATTAGTAATAGTTTTGATAGTAATAATATCAGTTTTTACTGCTTTAAATTACATGGAAATGACTGTAGTAGATATTTTAGAAGAATTTGCTCTTGGTGAGTATTAATTACTACAACAATAGTATAGCTAACTTAGAAATAAAAGTAGCTACACTATGGATTATTTTTTAACAAGAGCAACAGGTATTTTAATTATAATACGCATCTATCTTTTTTTAAAATTAAAATAGTTATTCTATATAGGTTAATATTAATACATTTATATTAGAGGAGGATATAATGACTATTAATGATTTAGAAACTTATAAGTTTAAACAGTTTAAACCTGGTACTGTTATTAATCTATATCAGGAAGATTGGTGGCCATTTCAAAATTATCCCAATGCCTTAAAAAAATTTACAGAACTTACAAATATCGAAGTTAATTTAAGTTGGGATAGGATATTGAGTTCAGAAATACCTGAAAAGTTATGGAATGAAATGGAGCGTAGCTTTATTGAGGATGAACCACCTTATGACTTAGTATGTGTAG
>CAYLWJ010000113.1:0-2258 GCA_964387355.1 uncultured Actinomycetota bacterium
CATTAATAGGATTTGGAATAATAGAATATTTTATTGAAGAAATTGGAATTAATCTAGCATAAAAATCTCTGTTATATTCAGAAATAAATATAAAATTCTTAAAGCTTCGAATTAAGTATCTCTCAATAATACTTTTAAGTAAATATTTAAATTTTGCAAGCAGAACTCTTTTATGTTTGAATTCCTCCGCAAATATTGCGTGAGGGGTTATAATTATTGGTATATTTTTGAACTTTTTAAACATATATAGGTAGGGCCCATTTCCCTCAATGTGAATAATATCTGGATTGAAATATTTCATAATTTTAACTAAATTATTTTTGCCAAATAAAATATATTCAAGGGGAAAATATTTAACTTTATGATATTTTATTTTAATATTTGAACTAAACTCTATTGTTAATTTCTCTTCTTTTGATAGCGAATATACTAAAACTTTTATTTTAGTTTTTTTAAATCCATTTAGTAAAGCAATAGTTGCAGCCTCAACTCCACCTTTTATATCACTTAAATTTGTTGGCAAAACTGAGAAAATTAAAACTTTCATAATATTATCCTGATATCATTAAAACGAATGAACAAAATGAGGCACTCCCCATTCTTTGGATAGAAAAGGGTCCGGTTTAAGGTAAATTTTTGTCCCGCCTTTATTATTATTCTAAACATTTAAGATACCCAGCTCTCCAGACTTTTTCCAGGTCGAATATCCAAAATACACCTCGGATGGTGTGCAGTATCCTTGGCCCTGATGTAGCCTCTCCATATTGAAGAACCGAAAATACGCTTCCAGATTTTGCCTGGCTTCGCTCATGGTCTGGTACTCGCAAGGATAAAACTCTTCGTATTTGACCGTCCGCAATAATCGCTCTACAAAAATGTTGTCATAGACCCGACCGCGGCCATCCATGCTTATTTTCACTTCATTCCTGCTGAGCAGTTCCGTAAATTCTTCGGCTGTAAACTGCACCCCCTGGTCTGTGTTGAAAATCTCAGGCCTTGAGCTCCAGAGATCTTTGCTCAAAGCCTGAACACAGAACCTCGAATCGAGCGTATTGGATAGTTCCCAGGAAAGAATATAGCGGCTATACCAGTCCATCACCACCACTAAATACACAAAACCATGAGCTAAACGAATGTAAGTTATATCCGCTACCCAGACCTGGCCGGGCCGCTCCACCTTGACCCATACCAGCAGATACGGATACTTCTTATGCCCGGGTGAAAAAAAAACTCCTCCTCTTATGGCGATAAATAGCCTACCCCCATCCTCCGTATCAGAACCCTGAATCGCTTCGATTTTACTGTATAGCCTTGAGCCCTCAAACAGGCCGTAAGTCTCCTTACCTCATAAAATGGCACCTTTGTATACTACTCGTCCAAAAGCCGCATCAGCTCAAGGTTATATTCGTCATCCCGAGTAAGACTATAGTAATAAGAGGACTGGCAAAGCCCTAAAAGCTCACACTATCGACTCACCCCTATTGCCTCGTTATCTGTCTCCACCAACTGCTTCTTCTCCTCTACTGGAGCTGCTGAAATTTTTTTTAAGCCACTCATTTTCTACCCGAAGTTGCCCGATCTGACGAAATAGCTCAGCCTCCAACTCCTCTCGACCTTCTTCTCGCTTCCTCCTTCGGTCGGAAAATAATTCCTGTAGAAAGCTTAATAATTGATCTTTCCATATACGTACCCGGTTGGGATGGACGCTAAATTCACTGGATATTTAGGCCATGGTCTTCTCGCTTTTGCCCGCCTCCAGGGCATACTTAGCCTTAAAGGCTGCCTTATACTGTTGTCTTTTCATAATGGCCATTTTACCATAGCTACTTTGAAGTTATGACAGGCCATTTTCCACCTTATTACCCTGTCCAGTTTTTTGGGAACATTTCAGTTTACTGTCCAAAGAATGGAGATAGCCTTACACTCTATCCATTTACTTTCTGCTTAAAAGTATTTCTCAAACGATAATTTTCCCAGGTTAACATTAGTTTATCCTCATTTTTGATTTAAACTCTATATCAGGTCGAGATAATATTTTAATTATTGTCTTATTTTAAAATTCTAAGTAAATAATTTTTAACAACATTTTCCCATTTATTAATTTCAGCTGTTTTTCTAATTTCTTGTGAATTTATTCGATTTTTTATAATATAAATTTTTTTAAGGGCTTCATAAAATCCATCAATTGTATCATCACATAAAATGCCATTTGTATCATTTATTATTTTTTTATTTTCTTTTGTCTTAGTGGCTATAAC
>CAYLWJ010000114.1:0-1946 GCA_964387355.1 uncultured Actinomycetota bacterium
TGTTCTTAGAGAAATCTCTAATCAGGCAAAGACAAAAACTGCAGAATATAAAGGAACAGAGTTATTTAAGGCACGAATGCTTCGGGATGTCTTTAGAGATAAAATTGTAAGATTAGATGAAGATAAAATTAAAGATAGGAGAGCAGAAGAAATAGAAGAGATAGAAAGTAAAGAATGGTTTGCTCAAATAGGATTTTATGGAACTGATGAGGAAGAAAACTTTATTAAATTCATTGATGGATATATTGAGAAGTTGAAGCAGAAATGTTCAGACATTGCACTACTTCGCAATGAAAAATTTTTCCAGCTTTTTGATTTTGATGAAGGTAGAGCATTTGAGCCAGACTTTGTGATGCTTTTAAAGAAAAGAAACTCCAAGACTTTGAATATCTACCAAATTTTTATTGAACCGAAGGGAGACATATTTAAAGATAGTCAGGGAGGCTTTTGGAATTCTAAAGAAGGATGGAAACAAAAATTTTTAGAAGAATTAGAAGATAAAGCTGATACTGATTTAAAATTTGAAAATAAAAATTTTAAGTTGTTAGGTATGCCTTTCTACAATGAAAGTCTAAAACAGATATTTGAAGAAGCGTTTGAAACTAAAATCCTTTTAAAATTGTATGAATGAAGGTAAATAACCAATAAAATGAATTAAAAGGAAAGGGCCAGTTTATTATGTTATTAAAGAAGTATTCTGCTCACATTTCATATTTAAGCGCAATTTTATGTAAATTACTTGGAAAAGAGCCGCTAAGCGTCCAAGATATTAATTCTGGTAGAAATATATCCCAGTTCAATGTTGAAGGAGTATACGTTATTAGTACTCCTGACGATAGTGAGTTTGTTTATGTAGGTAGGACACAGAGAAAAACAGTTGCTGGACGTATAAAAGACCATCACTGTCTTAATACAAACTCAGACCTTAAAGGAATGTTGTCTATACTTAAAAATTACCCTCAAGATATTGATAATTACTTGGTTCGTTGCATAGAGATAAGAGATCCTAGAGAAAGAACTTTATTTGAACATTTCTTAATTAGTATCTTACAACCTCGTTTTAACAAATGACTTTGATTTATAAGACAATATATTTCTAAAAACAGTAGTTTATTAATTTACATTGCTTAATGTTTTAGAGTTTTTATTGCCTTTTTCATTTACTATTTAAATAAAATTTCAATAGACATTTATATTATTTAATAAGAAATCAAGTCTAGTGATGAAACTCAAGAAATGTAAAAAAAATTAGATAAAAATTAAAATAATTCTAATAAGGTAGCATAAACTAAAATGCCTGAAATTCAGATGGGTCTTGATAAAATTAATTTAAAATGCTATAAAAAAATAAAATTGCTTACTATTTTCAAAATTTTAAATAATATATTAAAGAGTCCGAGAAATCGGGCTCTTTTTTAATTGCTTAAAGTCTCAATCCCTTTTTACACAGGTTCAAATTCTCTCAGGCTTTTTAAATAGCTTCATGACGCTTTTAGATCTTACATCCCTAAGTATCAATCCCTTTTTAAACAGGTCCAAATTCTCACAAAACCTGATTTTTTATTTTATCCGGTGCGGACTTTAGCCTGTAGTCTCAATCCCTTTTTAAACAGGTCCAAATTCTCACAGCACCTCAAAAAATGCCTCTGTAATGGCATATTTTTTGGGCAAAATCGCTAATCGAAAAAAAATTATAAAAAATAGTCATATTTTTTCCTTTAAAATGGTTAAACTTATAAAATCAATCTTAAAATATAATGCGCTAATCGAGCCTTATTTTTTATAAAAAGTAGATTAGCGCAAAAATATTATTTAAAAATAAAACCCCTTTAAAAAGGTCTTTATTTGGTTTTAAAGGAACACATTTAAATAAAATAAACAAAATTTTTTAATCTTGTTTAACAATATGAACTTTTACCCATCCTAATGGTATAAAACTATTAATA
>CAYLWJ010000115.1:0-2299 GCA_964387355.1 uncultured Actinomycetota bacterium
GTCTTTCATCCAATAAAATAATTTTTCATATCCAACTATTAATGCTGCGCAGTCCAGTGTACTTTGCATATCTGTAATACCAACTGGAACAGAGCTATTTTTTCTAAAAAAACTTATCGTATCTAATACTTTTTTTGCTAAATTATTTGTAAAAAAGTCTGGAATGGTTAGCTTTTTTATATCTTCAACTTCTTGTATGCTATAGCTAATGCATGCAGGGTCGTTAACTTTTAAATTTTCAGGGTCTGTTGGTTTATAGAATTTAACATTACAACCAAAAATATGTGGTATTACCACTACTCCGTACCAAGGCATAAGATAAGGTATATAATCATCATCAACAAATTGTAAATGTTGAATTATACCTTTAATTTGAAAATCTAACATACTTTGGGGATTTTCATAAATATCATTAGGAATTTCTTCTGGACTATGTCCAGTCATCCAATAAGAATTTGTTTGAAGTATAATTGGTATTTCACTAAAATCTTTTATATCATAATTAAAAGCTCTATTTATTCTTTCAACTGAATCTTTATATTTCTGAGAGTTAAAATAACTTGAAATCATTTTTAAACTCCTTAATATTTTTATAACAAATTTAAAAAATATTTATTAAAGATTGTTCTATATTTTTAAAATACTAATAAAAAATTAATCGGCATAAATAAGTTGCTAAAGATATTTATTATTATATTAATCATTAATTTATCATTACTTTTATTAAAATTTTGCAATTTTAAACTATTGTTTTACAACTGTTACGAATTACTAAATCAATAGGTATTTCATAAATTTTATTTTCTATTTCATGTCCCTTTATTTGTTTTATAAGCAAGGCAACTGCTAAACCTCCAATGTCTTTAACTGGTTGTCTTATTGTAGTTAAAGGAACACTTAACTCAGATATTAAAGGGATATCGTCAAATCCTATTAATGAAATATCATCAGGAATTTTTAAGCCTAATTTATATATAGCACTTTCTACACCCAAAGCCATTTCATCATTACATGCAAAAATAGCTGTAGGAGGATTTTTACATGAAATCAACTTTTTTGCAGAAGTAAAACCTGATCTAAAAGAATTATCACCATGTATAATTAAATCGTTATCAATTTTTATATCATTTTCAATAAGTGCTTTTTTATAGCCGTCAAATCTTTCTTGGGAAAATGTCCTTTTTAAGTCACATGTAATAATTCCTATCCTTTTATGACCTAAACTTATTAAATATTTTGTAGCTTTATAGCCTCCATCTTTATCATTGGCTTTTACAACATAAAAGTCATCATAAGGTTCATTTGGAGTAATAAATACTGCTGGTATTTTATACTCCTTTACACAATTTCTGAAAAAAACATCATCACCACCTGGAGGTGCTATAATAAAACCATCAACATAACGTTTAAGATATAAAGCCACAACATTATTATATTCATTTAATTCATATTCAATAGGATATACAATTGTTGCATACTTAAATTCTTTACACTTACTTAAGATTGAACCTATAAGCTCAGTAGCATAAGGTGAACCTACTCTTGGTATAACTAAGCCTAATACTTTAATTTTATTTGAAGCAAGTCTTTGAGCAGAAATATTAGGAAAAAAATTTGTTTCCTTTATTATTTTATAAACTTTTTCATATGTCTTTTTTGATACAGTTTTTTCACCATTAATTACCCTTGAAACTGTTTTTGGTGATACTCCAGCTTTTTCAGCAATTTTATAGATAGTTAACTTTTCCATAGAATAAAATGTTAATAATTTTTAAAATTTAAAAATAATAATTTATTTATTTTAAATGACACCAGTGTCACTTATTATAATATAATATTGTCATCGGTGTCAATAATTTTCTATTTAATTAAAATTAAATTTATTCTTTTTAAAAATAAATTTTTAACTGATGCAAATGAAAAAAGAAGTGAAATAAACTCACAAGTTGAAATTGTTTTAGATAAAGAAACAAAAAGCTATGGTGTTGAGGAATTAAGAGTAGAAATTTAGAAAATTTAGCCACCGCCAGATATTCAAGGATGATTTTCTAACTCGTGCTACTACAAGGAGTTTTGGGATTATTGTAGAAGCAGTGAAGAATTTGTCAGAAGACTTCAAGAATAAACATAATGAAATTGAATGGAAAAAGATTTCTGTAATTTTTCTAAATTTTTTTAAAAATAAACTTTATATTTGCAAAAATAATTTCATCATTATCTTTTAAAGTTTTTGCAGTATTTATTCTCTTGTTATTTAAAAAAGTACCATTTAGTGAACCCAAATCGATAATTTTATAAA
>CAYLWJ010000116.1:0-24255 GCA_964387355.1 uncultured Actinomycetota bacterium
ACAAACTAATTGTTCACCAGAATATGATGCTAAAACAATTATTGCTGATCTTATTGCACCTTGTGCTCCTGAAATTAAAAAATTAATAGAAGTGCTAAAACCACTTCAGGAAAAATATGAACCTGAAATACATTAATTTTACTTTTAATTATATTTTTAAAAATTCTATCAAGTTTTTTCATTTAATATAAAATAATAAAATAATAAATTAAACAGGGATTTTATCTTAATTAGATACTATACATATACCTAATGCTACAGCTCCAATACAAATTAACAACCCAGCAATATTTTCAGTACCATTAAGTTTTATAACTTTAATTATTGTTTCCCTTTTTACTCAGTCAAAAGAAGTTTTTGGAGCGGAAATCAATAAAATAGAAACCAGTTCTGATAAAGAAGTTATTGCAGAAGAAAATAAACCTGTAGTTTCCCCCAATCCTTTAGCAGCAGAAGAAACTGAGTAAAGAAATAATATAAAATTGTTTTATTTACAATCGCCATTTATAACTATATGTTCCAAAATGGAACATACTTAATTTGTTATAAAGCTTTTTTAAAAGATATGACATGTATAAATTTTTTATTCCTCCAATAATTTTAATCTAACTACTAAAAGAATATGTCTAAAAAAGAAATAGAAAGTAAGAATTATTGAAAGAATAACAAGGAACCAATTGGCAAATAGATAATAAGCAGTCAGAATTATTCATTAAAAACTAATTATATATTATTTATCCACTCTTCCATTTTCTATGAAACAATAAGGGTCTTCTGAAAGATAGTCTCTACTTAGTGCATATGCTCTTCCCCTGCAGCCACCACAAATTTCATTGTATTCACAATTCCCACATTTGCCTTTTAATAAATTTTTTCTATTTCTTAAATCAGAAAAAACTTTGCTATTTTCCCAAATCTCATTAAAAGGTTTTTCTAAAACATTTCCAGAACTTAATTCTAAAAAAGGACAAGGCCAGACATCGCCATTTGATTTTATATAAACTAGCCCCCTCCCAGCAGTGCATCCATGAAATAAATTCTGCGCCCTTTTGACTAATTTAACTTTTTTATTATTTTTTTTGATATCATGATTATTATATTTGATATTAAGACTATATTTGCTGTCAAAATATTTACTGTCAATACTGTCAAAATTTTTGCTGTCAAAATTATTATTTAAAAAACTTTCAATTAAATATGGCCAATATTGGGGTCCTGCAACCGTTTCAACTATAACAGAAACATTTCTCTGAATATTTGCAACATGCTCTATTAGTTCTCTGTTTGAGTTTATATTTAACGATGCATTCTTAATCAAGCATCCTCTCCCAACAGGAACAAGCTGATACATAAGCATAATAGAGCTTCCTAAATTATCTGCAAGTTTTATTAAATTTTGCAAATCATTAAAATTATACTCCATAGCAGTTGTATTTATTTGGAGCAAAATTCCTGCTTTTTTTACAGCCTCAATTCCAGCAAGCGCGAGTTCAAAAGCATTTTTATTTTGTCTAATTTCATTATGAATAGCTGGATTTGTTGAATCTAGGGATACTGCAATTCCTGCAACGCCTGCTTTTTTAATTTTTTTTGCAATCTCATCAGTAATTAAAGTTGCATTTGTTGCAATTACATTAACAAAGCCTTTGTATTTAGAATATTCTAAAATTTCAATTAAATCATCCCTTACAAAAGGTTCTCCACCTGTAAAAACAATCATTCTAAACTCATTTACTTTTCTTATATCGTCTATTAGATTTTTAACCTGGGAAGTTGATAATTCGAAAAAATTATTACTGTTTTTATTAATATTTCCAGCATGGCAGTGAATACACTTTAAATTACACCTGCTCGTAATTTCTAAAACTGGGTGGTTTGGAAAACCAATACAGCCCATTCCAATTGCTCCAGCTGCAACTTGAATTGATTTAAAAGAATGCTTAAAAAACCATTCCGGAAGTTTTCTCCACCTAAGTAAATATGAAAATAAAAATACACTTAAAGCCTGCTTTTCAATCATGCTTGGTGGAATTAAAATATTTTTTATTTTGTTTATTTGTAAAGTAAAAAAGTCTTTAAACATCTTTTACTACTAATTATTTTTTAAATTTCTTAATACTTTATGTTTATAATGTTTATAACTTAACTGTTTTAATTATTAGTCAACAGCAACACCAATAATATATGATAATGTAATGCCAATATTAATAATTAATGTTAGCGCACAAAGCATTTCTAATTTTTTATAATTATTATACGCTTTTTTAATGATCGAAAATATAATAAATACTGAGACAAGAAAGAATGGTAAATAACAATATAAACTGATTAAAGGAATACCTTTATATATAGAAATCCCAAAAAATATCCATGTTAAAATTACTGAAATTATATAAATCATTCCAGCTTTTTCTTTTCCTAACCTAACAACTATATTTCTTTTATTATATTCTTTATCTGCTTTATAGTCTGGAAATTCGTTAATTAAAATAACATTAAATATTGTCAATCCTATAGGTATTGAAACCCAGTTTGCTAAATTATTAAAATGTCCAGTCTGAAGGTAAAATCCAGCGGTTACAGGAAGCCATCCATAACAAAAACCTATTAATATCTCACCAACACCTCTAGATGAAAATCTTATTGGCGGATGTGAATAAAAATAGCCAAAAAATAGCCCAATTATACCTAAAATTAAAGTATATTTTCCAGTTTTAAAATAAAATTGGCAAAGTAGTCCAAGAACTGCAGTAATTACAAGTGCAATATAAGAAGCTATTTTTGCATATTTTCTTGGTAATTGCTCTTGAGCAATAATTTGACTTCCGCCAGAAAAAGTATTTTTTTCGAGTTTAGCTGATAATTTATCTTCTAATATGTCATAATACTCTCCATTGTAATAAGTAACAAGCATAATAGTTATTACTGCAAAAAAACCTGTTAAAAAAATGCCTAAGTTAAATACACCAAAAATATTACTTGCTAAAACTGTACCTAACACAAAGGGTAAAATTCCTACAATATGAAAAGGGGGTCTTGACATTATAAAAACATTTTTAATTATTTTTTTGTTTCCAATTGCTGTGGTTGCTTGCATTTTTCTCCTTTCTTTTTTAATTTTCAACCAATGTTTATTTTTATAATTCAATTACATTCAATTATATTAGCTAAATTCAATTATATTAGCTATTTACATTAGTTATATTAATAAATTAATAAGCTGTTTTCTTATTTTAAAAGTAAATATTTTAATTATTTTATAAAAAATTTTACAGTTGTCTTTGAAAATATTTATTAATTTTAATATACTAATTAAAAATATAGGAATTATTCTATGTAAAATTAAAAGTTTTTATTTTTAATATTTTTAATTTATTTTCAATATATTTCAATACATCCAGTCTTTATGAAACATTAATAAATTATAAAAACTATTATTTTTATTTTATGTATTTTATTCTTATAAAGTCTTTTCTTCTTAAGTCTTTTATTTTAAAAGAAATGTTAAAAAAGGAAGTAATATGAAATTATCAACTCGCAGCAGGTACGGAGCAAGACTTGTTTTTGAATTAGCATTAAGATATGAGCAAGGACCAGTGTATTTAAAAGAAATAAGCAAATCACAGGATATCTCTTTTAAATATCTTGGGCAAATTATTATACCCTTAAAAGCAGCTGGAATAATTAAATCATCACGCGGTGCAAGAGGAGGATATTACCTTGCAAAAAAACCAGAACAAATAAAGTTGTGCGATATAGTAAAAGCATTAGAGGGTCCTATTTGTTTAATTGAATGCTTAGAAAATTCAAAAATATGCAAAAGATCTAAAAATTGCATTACAAGAATTTTCTGGGGAGAAGTAAATAATGCTCTTTGTTTAGCTCTTGATAGAGTAACATTACAAGATATGATTAATAAATATATTGACATAACTAAATAATATATTAAAATTTTACAAATTGTTTTTTTAAATAAGTATTAATAAGTATTAATTTCTAAAAATCTTTAGAAAATTTATTTTACTTTAAAAAAAATCTATTTTTTACCTTAAAAAAAACTTGAATATTACGAATTAAAATAACGATTGAAAATTGATTAAAAAATAATAGTATTAAAACTAATAAAAATACCAATATAAAAATACCAATATTTTAATAAATTTTTAAATATAATTACAATTTTAATTATTTAGTAACAATCTTAATAAAAAAATTTTAGAAAGGAATAAACAAAGGTGGTAAAAGTGAGCAAGAAGATTAGAGCATCTATTATAATTTTAATTGCAGTTTTTGCAATCTCCTTAATTTTGCTAATTCCTAGTGTAATAATTGCGCAAGAAAATAATACTAACGATACAACTGAAACAACAGTTGATATACCCAAAGAAATTAAATTTGATGTAGTTTACCCAAAATTAAGTGCAAAAGCTGGAAATAATTTTGAATTTAAATTTGATGTTACATATAATGGTGATGAAGAAGCTACATTTGATATAATTTCACAAGCACCTAAAAATTGGTATGCTGCAGTAAAGCCCTCTTATCAGGAAAGTGAAATTACTGCAGTAAAACTTCAGCCAGGTAAAAAAGAAAGTTTAAAATTAGTAGCTTACCCACCGGTTTTAAAGAAACTACAGCAGCCTGGTGATTATGAAATAAAAGTAACTTTAAAAAATGAAGATTTAAAGCTTTCTCAAGAATATACATTTACTGCAACAATTACCGCTGTTTATGAATTGGATTTAAGCCCAAAATACGGCGTATTAAATACTAAAGCAACTGCAGGAAAAGACAATCCTTTTATAGTTGTATTGAAAAATACTGGCTCTGATACAATAGAAAACATAACATTTAAATCTGACGCACCACAAAAATGGATTGTTAAATTTTCTCCTGAAAAAATTGAAAAGTTAAATGCTGATGAATCTAAAGATATTGAAGTTAAAATAACTCCACCTGATAAAACTATTGCTGGAGATTATATGCTTAATTTTTCAGTAAGCAGTGAAAATGCATCAGATAATATAGATGTTAGGGTAACTGTTGAAACTCCTTCTATATGGGGTTGGGTTGGTGTTGCAATAATAGTAGTAGTTGTTGTTGGAGTTGGTGTAATTTTTGCTAGGCTTGGAAGAAGATAAGCTGTATAAGCTAACTATATATTAGCTATCAGTTAACTTTAAAAACTTGATAAATTAGGATAAAGTAAAAAGTACGGAAAGAAAAGTTTAAACAAAGGAAGCTATAAAAAATATAAAAAATAATGAAAAATAAAATTAAATAATAAATAATAATTATTAGCTATGGATAATTTAAATATAAAAAATAATATGGAAATAAAACAAGAAAGCAAACAATTAAATAATGATTATCAAAAAAGTAAAAATTCAGATTTATCTGTGGGTGAGCCTTTAGTTGTTGCCCAAAATTTAACTAAACAGTATAATGGCAAAATTGCTGTTAATAATTTAAACTTAACAGTAAATAAGGGTGAAATATTTGGACTTCTTGGTCCAAATGGTGCTGGCAAGTCTACTTTTATTTTAATGCTACTTGGTTTAACTGAACCAACTTCTGGCACAATTAAAGTAGCTGGATTTAATTCTACAAAAGAGCCTATTAAAGTAAAAAGAATAACAGGTTATTTACCTGAGAGATTAGGTTTTTATGAAGATTTAACTGCAAGGCAAAATTTAAGATATACAGCTGAATTAAATAATATACCAGAAAACGAAATTGAGGGAAAAATTCAAGAAGTCTTAGAAATTGTAGGCCTTGAAAAAAATAAAAATCAATTAGTAAGTACTTTTTCAAAAGGTATGAAAAAAAGGCTTGGTATTGCTGATGTATTAATTAAAGACCCGCAGCTAGCTATTTTAGATGAACCAACAGAAGGATTGGATATTAAAATAGCTAACCAAATACTAGATAATATATCAATCTTAAATAAAGAAAAAAATATAACTTTTTTAATTTCTTCTCACCAACTAAACCTTATTCAAAAAATTTGTACTAAAATTGGAATCATGTCTAAAGGTAAACTTATTGGTGAGGGAAAAATTGATCTGTTAGGAAGAGGTTTGTTTGGTGAAGGAAGGTATACTATAGAAATAGAAGTAGCTAATATTACAAATGAGGTAATTGAGAAAATTAAAAACTTAGACAAAGTTGTAAAAGTTAAATTAGAAGGTAATGTTATTGAAGTATTAAGTGATGAAGATATTAGACCACAAATATCAAAAATTATAGTTGATAATAATCTGCTCTTAACAAGAATGAATATCAAAGATTCATCACTTGAAGAAATTTATTTGAAATATTTTAAAGAGGAGTAAAATGAGAGGAACTTTAACAGTTTTTAGAAAAGAAATTAGTGATTATTTTAGCAGTAAAATATTTTTAATATTATTAGCATTGATATATATAGCAGGGCTCGGTTTTGCTTTCCTATCAATTCAGGCTATTAAATCTGCACCAATGAGTACAGACCAGTCATTACTGGTAAAAGTATTCATTGACGAGATGTTTTTCTTAAAACTTTATACAGTTGGTGAAATTAAAGCTATAATGACTTTCAACTTGGTAAGGTTTTTTGGTGCCTTTATTCCTTTAATTGGTATTTTGTTTGGGTTTAATTCCATCAACTCTGAAAGAAACTCAGGCAATATGAGTAGAATTCTTTCTCAGCCAATTTATAGGGATAGTTTAATTAATGGTAAATTTTTAGCAGGCATTACAACTTTATCAATAATGGTTGGAAGCATTATTTTGATTATTCTCGGAATTGGTTTTAGGTCAATAGGTGTTCCACCTACTTCAGAAGAAATCCTTAGAATTTTTATATTTATAATAATATGCATTATTTATGGTGCATTTTGGATGAGTCTTTCAGTACTATTTTCAATTTTAATGAAAAATGTAGCGGCTGCAATTTTAACTGCTATACCGATATGGTTATTCTTAACATTTTTCTGGCCATTTATAGCTCCTCAACTCGCTGATCAGATTATACCAGTACCTGATGGAGCATCACTTGCAACTCAACTGAAAAATCTTTCTTTATCAGTTGACCTGCTAAGAATATCACCTTTTGTTTTATTTTATGAAGCAACTGCTGCCGTTGTTGACCCAACATTAGGTCACCTTGCACTTAGAATTACTGAAAGCGATAAATTAATTGCAAAACCTTTATCTTTAAGCCAAAGTTTAATTCAGATTTGGCCTCAACTTATTGTAATAGTTGCGCTTGCAATAATCTGCTTTGCAGTTTCTTATATTGTTTTCATGAAGCAAGAAATAAGGTCAACCTAAAAAACTAAAAAACCTTTAAATATAAATTACTTAAAACTTATTTTAACTACTTAAATACAACTTAAATACAGTTATAAACATACACACACATATATATATATAAACTCTGTATGATAACAGAATTAATTATAATTTTATAAATAATACTATTTCTTTTTATTTAATCCTGTTGGGTTGTTACTTCTTCTATAATGCTTGCACCTGCAGAAACTTTATCTAAGCTATGGATAGATGCACCATTTTGTATAATGACTCTTTCAACTTCTTCAAAATTAATGTTTTCACCTTCACAAGTTATTTTTACATTTTCTACTTTTTGATCCATTTCTTTTAAAGAAATGTCCACTCCTATTACCCCTTCTAAGTCAGCAAGCTGTACAGCAAGCTCAACTAGACTTGGTGAATGAGGCTTTAATACGTCTAAAACAAGTCTTCTTATGTTAGCCATTTAACTTTCCTTTCAAATTATAAATTTTTATTTTTTAAAATATTTAATGAATAAATTAAATCTTCAGAAAGCTCGTCAATAACTTCAATCTTTTTATTATGAATCGGATGCATAAAAGATAAATAATAAGCATGTAAAAATTGCCTTTTGAGTTCAATTGATTGTGCAATCTGGTCTGATAACTTATTTCCGTAAATTTTATCACCAATAATTGGATGTCCAATAGTGCTAAAATGTACTCTAATTTGATGAGTTCTTCCTGTCTTTGGAAAAACATTAAGCAAAGTACAATTTTTAATAGATTCAAGCACTTCAAATTCCGTTTCAGCGTCCCTGCCATTATTAATTAAAATATCTATTTTTTTTCTATTTTTCTTAGACCTTCCAAGAGGTAAAGAAATTTTCCCTTTTTTTTCAATAAAATCACCAAGTACAAGTGCTTTATAATATTTTACAACTTTTCTTTCTTTAAATAGGTTTGAAAGCATTCTTTGTGCAGTACTGTTTTTAGCTAATACCATTAACCCAGAAGTATCTTTGTCAAGCCTGTGCACAATTCCAGGTCTTATGTTAGAATCTATGCTAAAATCTATGCTAGAACCTCTGACATTATCAATATTAAAATCTATGTTAGAATCCACGCTATTATCAATGTTAAGATTTATGTTAGAACCTATATTAAATCCTAATAAATCATCAAATCCTTGTTTTTTAGAATTTAAATAATACAACAAAGCATTGACAATAGTATTAGAATAATTTCCAGCAGCTGGGTGAACTACAATCCCTGCACTTTTTGAAATAATAATAAGATAATCATCCTCATACCTTATTTTGAGGTCTATTTTTTGAGGTATTATATCATCAATTCTTTTATCAACTAAATCAATTTCATCAATTTTGATAATATCGTTTGTATTTAATTTATAATTTTTGTTTACACTAGTATCATTTACTGTTACACCTTTTTCTTTAATTAATTTTTGAATATAACTTCTAGATTTTTCAGGAAATTTTAAAGCTAGGTATAAATCAATCCTTTTACCTTTATCAACTTCATCAACAATAAAAACAAAGCTTTTATTTTTACTATTCAATTTTTAAATTACTTATTTTTAAATAAAAAATCTTTTTTTATATAACTTCTTATTATAATCAATATTATAATACCAAAACCAATTACAATAAAGCTATCTGCAACATTAAAAACTGCAAAATAAACTAAATGAAGAAAATCAGTAACTTCACCATATAAAAACCTGTCAATTAAATTTCCTATTGCTCCACCTAATATAAAACCTAATGCAAGATTGTAAAAAAAAGATTTAATATTTAATTTTACCTTTAAAACTATAATTAATATTATAGCTATTATTGAAATTACAATTAAAACATTTGTTTTATTTTGAAACATTCCAAAAGATGCTCCACTATTAGTCACTCTGGTAATATATAGTATTTTTGGAATTATCGTAACTGGAAAATATTCTTCAGGTTTTAAGCTTATGAAATATTTTGAAAGCTGATCAAGTACTAAAATAATAAAAGCACTTAGTGAAAAGGTAAAATTAAGTGCTCTATTTGATAATAAATACAAAAACTTGGTTTCTTTTTTATTTTGCATCATTATTTTTTTAAAATGCTTCCAGATACTTCTATGCCAATTTTTACCTTAATTCCATCTATTTTTATTTCTTTAATGTTCATATTCTTCTGAAATATATTTTTGGCATTTTCAGAACCCGATTTTCCAATATATAGTTTACTTGCTAAAGTTTCTTTCATAATAAATTCTTTATATTTCTCAATTATTGATAATATATCTTCCCTGGTTTCTATTGAAAGAATTATGGTATTTTCTATTTCAAAATTGGCTTCTTTTCTAAAATTTTGTATTTGATGTACAAGCTCCCTGCAAATACCTTCTTGTTTTAAATCCTGACTAATTTCAGTCACTAATCCTACTGTAAACTCTCCATTGCTTTCAGCTGCAACATTTTCATTACTTCTTATTTCAACAATTACTTCTTCAGGAAGCAGTTCTATTTGTTTTCCATCAATAAGAAGTTCTATTATTTTGTCATTTTTTACTTTTAATGCAATTTGTGTTTTATTTTCCTTCTCAATTGCTTCTTTTATTTTTGGTAGTAAACTACCATATTTAGGACCTAATAATTTTAAATTTGGCTTAACTGTATAAGATACAATTTCTTCTTGGTTTTCCAATATTTCCATTTCTTTTACATTTAGCTCTTCAAGTATTAAGTCTTTAAAATAATTACAAGCAGAAAGTATTTCAGGGTTTTCTTCAAAATATATCTTTACCATTGGCAGCGGCTGTCTTGTCTTTATATTTGTTTTACTTCTTATAGACCTGCCAAGGCCAATTATTGTTCTAGCTACCTGCATTTTAAAATTTAATTCTTCATCAATAACGCTATGCTCTTCTACAGGATATTCTTCAAGATGGACACTTTCAAGCCCTTTGCCTAAACTTCTTACTAGATTCTGGTAAATTTCTTCACTTAAAAAAGGTATATATGGTGCTAGAAGTTTACATAATATTGTTAAGCACTCATATAATGTTTTATAGGCACTAATTTTATCTTTATCGTTTTCACTCTTCCAAAATCTTCTTCTGCTTCTCCTTACATACCAGTTAGATAGATTATCAACAAAATCTTCAATTAGTCTTCCACTGTCAGTTACATTAAAATTATCAAGTAACTCATTAACTTTTTTTATTGTTTTATTTAATTCTGATAATATCCATCTGTCAATTTCAGGCCTATCTTTTACTTCTATGTCATAATCATATGGGTTAAAATTATCAATATTTGCATAAATTACAAAAAATGAATAAACATTCCATAACGTTAATAAAAATTTTCTAATAACTTCATTTATAGCTTTAACTGAAAAATTTTTAGCATTCCATGGTGATACTGCAGTAAAAAAATACCACCTTAAGGCATCAGCACCTTGGCTGTTTAAGATATCCCAAGGTTTTACAACATTACCTCTTGACTTACTCATTTTTTGCCCAAACTCATCATTAATTAAACCAAGGCATAGCACGTTTTTATATGAAGATTTATCAAATAAAATTGTAGAAATTGTAAGCATTGTATAAAACCATCCACGTGTCTGATCAATAGCTTCACATATAAAATCAGCAGGAAAATTATCAAAAAATTCTTCTTTATTCTCAAAAGGATAATGAAATTGAGCAAACGGCATCGAACCTGAATCAAACCAAACATCTATAACTTCAGGAGTTCGGCTCATCAACTTACCACACTTGCTACATTTAAATTCAACTTGATCTACATAAGGTTTATGTAAATCTAAGCCTGAAAGGTCTTTTCCTGCTAATTCAGAAAGCTCTTTTATACTTCCAATGCAAATTTTATGGCCATTTTCATCTTGCCATATTGGAAGAGGTGTTCCCCAGTACCTTTCTCTTGTTAAAGCCCAATCAATATTGTTTTCAAGCCAATTTCCAAATCTACCATACTTTATATGTTCAGGATACCAGTTAACATTTTCATTTGATTTTAATAATTTGTCTTTTATCTCTGATGTTCTTATATACCAGCTTTTTTTTGCATAATATATTAATCTTTTTTCGCATCTCCAGCAAAATGGATATGAATGAGTAAATTTTTCGACATTAAATAAAATGTTTCTATTTTTTAAATCTTGAATTATTTTAGGGTTAGCTTCTTCAATTGATAACCCACCAAATGCTTCAACTTCTAGTTTAAAGTTACCTTCTTCATCAACCATTTGTACAACTGGCAAATTATTTAACCTTCCAACCTTCAAATCATCTTCACCAAAGGCAGGTGCGATATGAACTATTCCAGTTCCTTCCTCAGTCGAAACAAAATCACCTATAATTACTTTAAATGCATTAGCGTTGTCAGTATATTTATAAACAGGTTCATATTTTTTCCCCTCTAAATCTAAACCTTTAAAATTATTTACTATTTTATATTTTGAGCTTTCACTAAATAATTGACCTAATAAATTTTTACTCAATATATAATTCTCATTATTATCACTATAGTTAATTTCAACATAATCTGCATCCTTATTTACAGCACAAGCAACATTTGAAACAAGAGTCCATGGAGTAGTTGTCCATACAAGCAGATAAGTATCTATTTGTTTTTCTAGCTTAAACTTTACTATTACTGAATAATCAGAAACTTCTTTATAACCTTGCGCTACTTCATGTGAAGACAGTGCAGTTCCACACCTTGGGCAATATGGTACTATCTTATAATCCTCATAAAGTAAATTTTTTTCCCAAATAGTTTTTAAAATCCACCAAACAGTTTCTATATATTCATTTTTAAAGGTAAAATAAGCATTTTCCATATCAATCCAAAAACCAATTCTTTCAGTCATAGCCTTCCAGTGCTGTTCATACTTCATTACACTTTCTTTACAAAGTCTATTGAATTTTTCTACTCCAATTTTTTCAATCTCTTTTTTTGAATTAATTCCAAGTTGTTTTTCAACTTCAATTTCAACCGGCAATCCATGAGTATCCCAACCTGCTTTTCTAGGAACATAGTACCCTTTCATTGTTTTATATCTTGGAAATATGTCTTTAAAAACCCTAGATAAAACATGGTGCACCCCAGGTTCACCGTTTGCTGTAGGCGGTCCTTCATAAAATATAAATTTTTTTAAATTGACATTTTTTTCAAGTGACTTTTTAAAAATATTGTTTTCTTTCCAAAACTTTAAGACTTGCTCTTCTAATTTAACAAAATTTATGTCACTTTTAACTTTTTTAAACATCAAATTAACCTCTGTCTTTTGTAATTTTTTATTACATTTTTTTATAACATTTTTAATATTATAACCATTAATATTATTACATTTAACAGTTAAAATCTAAAAAAATTATTCATAGATTTTATAAAATTAGATTAAATTTGTGAAGAAATATTATTAAATTTTAATAACTCTAAAAAAATTAAAGCGGATTTTGGGGCTTTGCCCTTATAATGATTATTAAAATATATATACGTTTTTTCTGCTTTTGCTGAAATTTCTTTTAGTCTAGGAATCCATTCCTCTAATTCTTTTTTAGAATACATATAGTCATATCTTTGAAACGTTTTTTCTGCTTTCCACCAATTGCTTGCATTTCTTCCATGAAACCTTATATAACCAAGATTACCAATTACTAAACTTGTAGGTTTTAAAAGTCCCTTTATATGAGGTTCATCAACATTACAAAATGAAAAATTTAAAGACTTTAAAATGTCTAAAGCATAATTGTTTAACCAGCTTGAATTTCTAAATTCTGCACAAATCTCATAACCGCTAAATTCTTTACCTAAAATTTTAATATATTCTAAGTTATCTTTATTACAGTAAAAACTATAAGGAAATTGAAATAATATACTACCTAATCTATTAAAATCTTTTAAAGACTGGATTGAATTTAAAAAATTGTTTACATCACTTGGCAAATATTTTCTTTCATGGGTGAAAATACTGTTAGCTTTAACAGAAAAAACAAAGTCTTTTACATTCTCAATCTTTGTAATAAGATTTTTAAACATAAAAGACTTTGGAAATGTATAATAAGTAAAATTTAATTCAACCGTATTAAAATATTTAGAATAATAAATTAAAAATTCACTTTCTTTAATATCTTTTGGGTAAAAATTATTTTTCCAGTCTAGATAGTGATATCCACTGGTACCCAAATAAATTTTACTCACTGCAAATAGCTTTCAATCTCTGCTAAAATTTTATCTTTTGGCATAGCTCCAATTATTTTTTTTACTACCTGGCCATTTTTAAATAATAATAATGTAGGAATGCTAGTTATGCCATATCTTATAGCAATCTCTCTATTATCATCAACGTTAAGCTTACCAATTTTTAAGACATCTTTTTTTTCGTTATACAGTTTTTCTAATTCGGGTGCTATCATTTTACAAGGTCCACACCATACTGCCCAGAAATCAACAAGAATGGGCATGTCACCTTTAGAAATCTCTTCATCAAAATTTGAATCAGTTAATTGAATAATACCTTCTGACATAATAATCTCTTTCTACTCCTTTTGTTTATACTTTTAATTTGTTACTTTTTTAATGTTTTAATGTCTTATTTTTTTATATTTTTGTTTTTTGATATTAGCAAAGTAACTAACAATAGTCAAATCTTTAATATATTTTTTTAAAATAATTGATTTTTATATTATTTTGGCTATAATATAACATAATATGCCATAATAACTAATAATAAGTTATAAAAATTTTATATAATTATTTATTTTTATCCTGTTTATTATTTTTTATTTAAACTGTTTTTTGTTTTTTAATATTTTAATATTTTATTAAATTACAATTTTATTATTATTTTATTTAAGGAATGGAGAAAAAAATGTATAAATGCTGTAATTGTGGCAATTCTGAAAAATTTATAGGTTTTGCACAAGAAAAAGGAAATGCTCTAATATATCAAATTTCAGAAAAATCTAATTTTTGGATTTACAATCTTTCTGATCAAAGCTGGAAAAGCACTATTAAGCCAATTAAGTGCTATTATTGTGGTTCAAAAAATATAAAAAATCTATGAAATTTTTAAAATCTGTAAAATCTATATAATTAATGAAATCTATGAAATTAATGAAATTAATTAAATTAATGAAAAAAATAATTTAAAAAACAAAACCCTCTTTTTTTGCAACTAAATTACTTGCTCTAAGCAAGGACTCAAAGGTTCCAGCATCAGTCCACCAACCTTTTATTATAGAGTAAGTCATTTTACCTTTTTTTATATAAGCATTATTTACATCAGTTATTTCAAGCTCGCCTCTAGCTGAGGGTTTTAAAGTTCTAATAATATCAAAAACAGTATTATCATATAGATATAAGCCTATTACTGCAAGATTAGATTTTGGCTTTTTAGGTTTTTCTTCAATATTTACTACCTTCCCATCTTTAATTTCAGCAACACCAAATCTTTCAGGGTCTGGAACTTCTTTTAAGAAAATTTTTGCACCATCTTTCTGCTGCTCAAATTCTTTAATATCATTTGAAACGTCATCTTCAATAATATTATCGCCAAGCATTACAAAAATTTTTTCTCCTTCAGCAAAATTCTCAGCAAGTCTTAAAGCATCAGCTATGCCACCTTCTCCTTCCTGATAAGTATAACTTATATCCTTTAAACCAAATTCCTTTCCATTTCCAAGTATTCTTAAAAAATCACCAGCGTAGTTTCCACCAGTAACAATCATAATGTCTTTTAAACCTGCATTTACCATTGTTAGCAAAGGATAATAAATCATTGGCTTATTAAATACTGGGAGTAAATGTTTATTTGTCACTTTAGTACAAGGATAAAGCCTTGTCCCAAGACCACCTGCAAGAATAACACCTTTCATAGAACCTTTTCACCTCTCCTATACTTTAAATACTTACTAATCAAATTATAAATAATATTTTCTTCAATTATTTTTTATTTTTTTATCTATTTTTTTTATCTATTTATTATTATTTTCTAGCTATCTAGCTATTATAAAAATAAATGTAATAATTGAAATTAATATACAATAAACTGCAAAATAATTTAAATTTCTTTTTTTTGCTAGATTTAATAAAAATTTTATTGCAAAAACTCCGCTTAAAAAAGAAAAAATAAAACTAATTAACATATATATAAAAATATTATTGCTTTGGCTAAATATTTCAGAAGAAGAATTTATAACTTCAAAAATAAATGCCCCAAAAATTACAGGTATAGATAAAAAAAACGAAAATTTTACACACTCTTCCCTTTTAATTCCAAAAAAACGCCCAAAAGATATAGTTAGTCCTGACCTTGAAAGACCAGGAAATATTGCAATTGCTTGGCCTATCCCAATTATAAAAGAATTAAAATAATTTAACTGTTTTAAATTTTTTTCATTACCTGTTTTTATATTTTCTGATTTACCAATATTTGATTTATTATAAAATTTTATTTTACTTTTGATTTCAATTTTATTTCCTAAAAACTCTCCTATTATTAAAATTAATGCAGTTATAATTAAAAATATTGCAACAAATAAAGGTTTTGAAAAAAAGCTTTCTATAAAGTCATTTAAAAAAAATCCAATAATAGCTGCAGGTATTGAACCAATAATTATAAAAATGGCTAATTTAAAATATTGATTTTTGCGAAAGCTTTTTATAAAAATTCCTTTTAAAAAAACAGAAATTATTCTCCAGATATCTCTATAAAATATAACAATTAATGAAAGTAATGTTGCAAAATGTAGTGAAACGGTAGAATAAAGCGGCAAAAAGTCCCACTTAAGTAAAAAAGGAATTATAACTAAATGACCTGAGCTACTAATCGGTAAAAATTCCGACAATCCTTGTACTATTCCAAGAAATATTGATCTAAATACTTCTAATATTGAAATCTCCAAAAATTTTCCCTTACAATAAATTTAATAAAATATTAAATAAAATAAAAATAAAATTAAAAATAATTACTATGTAGATAAAAAATTTATATATATAGATAAAACACCATATATTATAATTATTTAAAGCAAATAATTAAGGCTGTATTTAATTTTTTATTTTCTAAAGCCCGCTTACTGTTATGTCACAAAACACTAGTGTTGGGCAGCCCACATATCCACCTACTGGGAAAAATTTTAAATCATTACCAGTATAAATTAAGCTTTTGCAAAAGCTTAAAATATCAGTTGCTATTGTTACTTCTTTAACAGGATAAGCAAAATCCCCATTTTCAATCCATATTCCTTTAGCTCCAACACTTATTTGACCAGATATTGGGTTAATACCTGAATGTAGACCTATTACATCTAAAACATAAAACCCACTTTTTACCTCTTTTAAGAGTTCATCAAATGTATTTCTGCCATTTTCTAAATAAAAATTTGAAATACCTATTTCTGGTAATGATTTGTAAGAGGACCTTACAGCATTACCAGTTGTTTTTACTTTATCTTTTCTTGCAGTCAGAGAATTATAAATATAATTTGTTAATATTCCATCATTAAATATTATTGTCTTACCTTTTGGAACTCCTTCATCATCAAATGGTTGTGTAGCCATGCCGTTATCCATAATTCCATCATCTATTATATTAATTCCTTCAGCAAATATCTTCTTACCAATTTTGTCTTTAAATAATGATTTATTTTTTTGTACTGCATCAGCAGATGTTAAGCTTGAAATTACTTGTAAAAACTGCGCACCAACATATCTATCTAAAATTAAATTAGTTTTAACTGACTTTATTTTTTTTGCACCGAGTAAAATTGTAGATTTTTTAACTGCCTCATCTGCAATATTTTCAATGTTAATATTTTCAGGATCTCTTTTAAAATCAAAATAATCCCCTGTTGATAAATCATTATCAGATTGAGCAATAACACCTAAATAGATAAAAGCTGATGTGGTCTTAAAACCTCCACGAAAATTATTTGAATTCAAAATAAAAACTTCTGATATAGAGTCCTCATAAATTAAATTACTTATCGATACTATTCTTTTATCTTTTTTAAAAGCCAAATTTTCAAGATCTTTTAATAAGTTTATTTTTTCATCTAAACTAAACTTAGAAAAATTTTCAGAATATAAACTTTTCAAATCTATTTTTTTAAAATCATATAAAAATTCTTCTTCCTTTGGCAAATAATTGTTATCGTCTTTATTAGAAACTAATGCATTTTCAATAGCTTTATTAACAGATAGCTCAAGGGCATCTTTTTCTAGATTTGAAGTATATGAATAACCAACTCTCTTATTTTTAAATATACGTATTCCAATACCACTTGTATCAGCAAATGAAAGATTCTCAATATCACTTTTTGAAATCTCTATTTCATTATGCGAATATGACGCAGCGTATATTTCCCATTCATCAACTTTTTTATTTTTTAATATCTCAGCGGTTTTTTCACAATAATAATTAAGATTTTTACTTAAAACTTCACCTTTTTTTAAGTTTTTATCAATCATGGTATTTTTATTTTATTATTTATTTTATTTTATTTTTATTTTTTAAACCGTTTTTTTATTTTTTATTTTTTTAAATTTCTGTGCCACCCACTGTTATACTGCTAACCAAAATTGTAGGTTGACCAACTTCATTAGAAATTGACTGACCATTTTTACCACAGAATCCAGGTGCAAAATCTAAATCATTGCCAACAGCTTCAATTTTATTTAAAATTTCTGGGCCATTTCCAATAAGAGAAGCTCCTTTTATTGGTTCAGAAACAATTCCATTTTTTATTAAATAACCCTCACTTATGCCAAAAATAAAATTACCAGTTGCAGGATCTACTTGCCCTCCTGAAAACTCCTTGGCCAATATCCCATTTTTAATAGATTTAATTAAAGAAGAAGGATTTTCTTTTCCATTGTCTATATAAGTATTAGACATCCTAGGGATTGGAATATCTCTATAACTTTGCCTTCTACCGTTGCCAGTTAAATCAACTTTTAATTTTTTTGAACTTTTATAATCATTTATATATTGTATTAAAACACCGTCTTTAATTAATATATTTTTTTTAGAGTGATTGCCTTCTCCATCAAATGCATATGAGCCCCAATGATTTTGTAGTGTGGCATCATCAACAGCATTAACACATAAACTTGCAATTTTTGTTCCAATCTTTCCTTTAAACACAGAGGCATCTTTAATTATTGCATCTGCTTCTAATCCATGACCACAAGCTTCATGAAAAATGACACCACCAAAGGCAGGCCCAATAACTACTGGCATGCTACCTGCTGGTGCATTAACTGCATCAAGCATTATTACTGCCATTTTTGCAGCTTCCAATGCAACATCGCTTGCTTTCTTTTCTTCAAATAATTCATACCCGCAGGTTTTTGCTAATGATTTATAACCAGTTCTTATTTGATCTTCTTTTTGGGCAATAACATTAATAGCAAAAAAAACTTTTATATTATTATCATGAATAAAATGGCCTAAGGAGTTGGCAATAAAAACCTGCTCTTCTAAATCAGAAATACGACATGTAACCTGATTTATATAGCTGCTATATTCCCTAGCTTTTTTATCTGCATCAAATAAAATATCACTTTTTTGTTTTTGATTAATGTCTGAAGGATATTTTTTTATGTTAAAAGAATATAATGATTTTTTTTCAGTTAAGTTTAAAACTTTAATAAGCCTTGATTGTGTTACAGCTGATTTTAAAACTTTTGCAGCATTTAAGATTTTTTCTTTATTAAGAGAATCTACATAAGCATAAAAAGTACTATCGTTATAAATTAATCTTAATCCACAACCAAGCTCAAACCCACTAGTTAAACTTTCAATCCGAGAATCCTCTAATTTAAGACTGTTTAAAACTCTTTTTTGCACAAAAATTTCTGAAAAGCTTCCACCACTACTAACAAGTAAATTTAATATTTTTTTTACAAAATTAATATCAAGCATAAATATTACAATTATTACAGCATTTATTAGTATTTATTAGTATTTATTATCAATTTTTATTACTTATGAGAAATTATTAGCAATTATTAAGATAAATATTTTTCTATTTTTGCTGCTGTTTTTCTACTTTCCTCAATTATTTTACTAATAGAATCTAAAATTTCTTTTGCTTTTTTTTGGAATTTCTCAAAAATGTCTTTAAAAGTTATTTTTAATTCTTCAAGTTTTTGTTTTCCAACTTTAGTTAAGTCTTTTGTCTTTTCTACAATTTCTTCAAAACTTTCGTAACTTGCCTCTAAGACTTTCTGGCCTTTTTGTTTTAATTCTTTTCTTGTTTCTTTACCTGGTTTGGGTGCAATTAATATTCCTAAAACCACACCAACCGCAATACCTGCAAAAACCGCCGCTACAACTGCACCTGAACAGCTTTTTTTATTATTTTCTGGTTCATTTAAATATTGATAGCTCAAAAAAACTCCTTTATTATTTTCTTATTTTTCTTTATTATTTTCTTTTTTATTTGCTACTTCATATGATTTTTTAATTACCTCTGCAATTCCAACACCTGCACTTATCAGCTTTATAATCGGACTTGTAATTATTATACGAGCTAGCCTAATTAGTTTTTCTAGCTGTTCAACAATTGAACTAATACTTTGTGTTAAATCGCTTATGGAGCCTATTTCTGTATTTAGAGTTGAAATAGTATTATTCAATTTTTCTGTTATTGGTATTAAGCTTTCATTTAATTTTTCAGACAAAAACTTAATTCTGTTAATTAACTTAAAAAGTGGTATAGAAACTATTATTGCAACAACAGCAAAAGCACTTATTAATATTATTGATATTAGCCCAACAATTTCTAATGAAGTCATTTAAGCCTTTCTTTATTTTTTTATTTCTTGCAAATATAATAAATTTTTTATTATATATTTTTTTACATTATATAAATTTTATATTAATTATTCAAAATTTATTAAAACTAATTTATAATAACACTTTAATAAAAACAACTCTTTATTAAATAACTTTTTATTAAAATTAAAATTTGTAAAGGAGAAAAAATGTTAAAAAACTTTTTCTTTAAAAATAAAGGTAATAATTACAAAAGTCAAAACTATAAAAAAAATCATAATAATTTTTTAAATAAAGCATTTTTTTTAATTTTTATTATTTCTGCACTTTTAATTTTTAGTTCTTGTTCTACTCTTTTAACAAGTCCAGAAGAAAAAATAGATGTAGCAAATAGCCAAGAATATAATGAGAGTGATATTACACAGCCTTCTTCTGATGAATCATTGGCACTAGAGGAAGAAATTCAGACAATAGAAAGTATTGACCTTGAAAATGCTAAGATTGGTGCTGAAATAGTAGGATATATACCCTCATATTTATGCACAAATAAAGATAATTTTATTAAAATAACAATTACGAATACTTCAGATTTTACCTGGAGAAATAAAAAACCCTATGCTGTAAGAATTGGCTATCATTATTTTGGTCAAGACGTTGATTTTGCTGATTATGACAGAACAACCCGTACAGAATTTCCAAAACAAATCGAACCTAATGAATCTATAACTATTGAAGTTTTAATTAATGATATTACAAACCCTGGTTATTACATTGTCCAAATTGATCCAGTAATGGAAGGCAGCGAAAGACCTGAAGACAATTTTTGGTTTTCTTCAAAAGGTGTTAAAATGCTTGAAGGATTAGCTTATTTCGGTCCTTCTCAATCTTCAACAGAGTAGCCCGAGAAACCAGAGTAGCCAGAGAAACATTACTTAAATTAATTAAATAGTAGTATTAACTATCTCAACCAAAACGAACATATCGTAAGACATCCCGGCTCTTAAATTATTAAATTATTATACAGCAGAATTAATTATATTATTTTAGATTAATTATATAGCGTTACATATAAATGTAAGTTCAATATTTTTAAATTTTTCTTTAAATTCGTTTTTTAAATTAGAAATATTGTTTTTATTGGTATTATCTTTATTATTCTTTAAATTTTTTAAAAATAATTTCATTTTTTTGTCTTGCGAATTAATTTTATATAATTTTGGACAAACGTTGTATTTATTTATTTGACTTAAAAATGCAATGTCATCTCCTAATCCAACACTTCTTAAAGACTTTGCACTGTATGACTTTTCCATTGCATCCGCTACATTAAATTCACTTAAAGTAGCTGCTAGAACAAGCTTCGCAGAATCAGTAAATTCAAAATTATATGGTTTTGTCATTAAATTTTTAATTGCCATACCAGCAGTATAAGCATCATCATAAGCTATTTTTCCTTTTTCACCAGAACATAATAGTAAAATATCAAAGGAGTAACTTATTGCCTCTTTAACCATACAGTCAATAACAGAATTTAGGTTTAACAAAGATATGGCATAAACAATTTTTGATTCTCTCACCTTTAAAATAGATTTAGTGCCATTTGTCGTCATTAAAATAAAGTTATCATCATTAATATTTAAAGTTGAAATATCTAAGGGAGAATTTCCATAATCAAATCCTTTTGGTGGCAAACCATTCTGTTCGCCACATAAAATAAAACTGGGGAAAAATTTTTTAAATAAAAATGCTTCTTCAATATTTGATGCAATTAAAATTTTTCTTCCACCGCAACCTAAAATTGTAGCAATTGTAGAAGTTGCTCTAATTGTATCTATAACTCCACAGACAGATTGTTTAATTTTTATTTCAAAAATGTTTTTTTCATCAAAGTTATTTGAGAGAATTACATGAACTTTCATACTTTTATTTTTCAAACTTTTTTCCGGTTAATAACTCATAAGCGTTAATATACCTTTCAGTAGTTTTTAAAATAACATCATCAGGTAATTTTGGAGGTGTAGAATTTTTGTCCCAGTCTGTGCTTAACAGGTAATCTCTTACATATTGCTTATCAAAACTTTTTTGTTGTCTTCCTTCTTGATAATCGTCCAATGGCCAAAATCTAGAAGAGTCAGGTGTTAATACTTCGTCCACAAGTATTATTTTATCATCTTCTATCTGACCAAATTCAAATTTTGTGTCAGCAATTATTATTCCTCTTTTTAATGCATACTCTGCTGCTTTCGTATATAATTCAATACTTTTTTCTTTTAAATAATCAATTAATTCTGAACCAAAAATTTTCTTTGCCTTAAATATAGTCAATAGAGTATCATGCCCAACTTCTGCTTTAGTTGTAGGAGTAAATATTGCCTCTGGAAGTTTAGCGCTTAATTTTAAACCCTTAGGAAGTTTTATATCCCCAATTTGTCCAGTTTTTAAATACTCATCCCAGCCTGAACCACTCAAATACCCTCTTACTACACACTCAATTGGGAAAATCTTTGCTTTTTTTACTATAACTGATCTTCCTCTTAGAATATCCTTATATTTTTTTAAACTTTTTGGAAAATTTTCAAAATCTTTTTCTAAAATATGATTTTCAATAATATTTTTTAAATAATCAAACCAAAAATTAGATATTTGGTTTAAAACAATACCTTTATAAGGTATCAGTGATGGCAAAATGTAATCAAAAGCAGATATTCTATCAGTCGTAACTATTAATAACTTATCTTCAAAACTAAATATTTCTCTAACTTTCCCACTTTTAATTTTTTTAAAACCTTGCAGATTAACTTCCCCAACTAATTTCATTTCAACTCCTTCTAAAAAAGATTACAAAAAGCTCATAAACTAATTAAATAAAAAATAAAAAAGTAAATAAATAAAATAAGTAAATAAAATAAATAAAATAAATTCAATTACAACACTTTAATGCTAAATGTAAATAAAGCTTAATTATTTCTTGAGCAGTAAAATATAAGTTCTTTTTAGAATTTTTTAATGCTTCATCCAAGCTCATTGGTTTATTTATAATATCAAAATTTGCTAAAAAAAGTTGTCTTCTTTTCTGCTCAATTAAACTATAATCTAAATTTAATGAACCATTTATAGTAATAACAGGAACTTTGTATTTTAATGCAAGGTTTGCAACACCAAAGGCAGTTTTACCAAAAAAAGTTTGGTTATCCATTGCACCCTCACCTGTTATTATTAAATTTGCGCCCTTAATTTTATCTTCAAGCCCAGTAGCTTGAATAACTAACTCAGCACCTGGTGCTAACTTTGCACTTAAAAAGGCATGTAAGCCAGCGCCAAGGCCTCCTGCTGCACCTCCTCCCTTTAATTTTGAAATATCTTTTCCTAAATACTTTTTAACTATTTTGCTAAATTTTCTAAGACCTTTGTCTAAGAATTCAACAGTTTTTTCATCAGCTCCTTTTTGAGGACCATAAACATATGCTGCACCTTTCAGACCATATAATGGATTATCCACATCACAAGCTATAAATATTTGCGTTTCTTTTATCCTTGGGTGAATGTTGCTAATATCAATTTTATCAATTTTTATTAGTTCTCCTCCACCATAGCCAATTTCATTATTTTCTTTATCAAGAAATTTTACACCAAGAGCCTGTAACGCACCAACTCCAGCATCATTTGTAGCGCTTCCTCCAATTCCTATAATAATTTTTTTGCAATTTATATCAAGAGCTTTCCTTATCAACTGACCAGTACCATATGTTGTTGTAATTAGTGGATTTCTTTCTTGAGGTTTAATAAGCGCAAGTCCAGATGCTAACGACATTTCAATTACTGCAGTTTTTCCACTATCAATTAAGCCAAAATAAGATTGAATTTCTTTTCCTAAAGGATTTTTTACTTTTGTTTTTACAAATTCTCCACTTAAACTTTCAACCAAAGTATCAACTGTACCATCTCCGCCATCAGCCATTGGACTTATAACCACTTCAACATTTAAGTCTTTTTTTGAATAGTTTAGGTTTACATAATCTAAAATTGCTTCTTTTATTATATTGCATACTTGAACAGCGCTTAAATTACCTTTGTATTTATCACTAGCAATTACAATTTTCATTATTTTTAACTTATTACTTATTATTCTAACTTAATATTATTTATACCAAATTATATAATAG
>CAYLWJ010000117.1:0-1813 GCA_964387355.1 uncultured Actinomycetota bacterium
GTAGTATCTTGCATTATTGCTTCTATCTTTTTATTAGTAATCATTTCCCTAACAGTTTTTACTATGATAAAGAAAAAGGGTCAAATTAAAAGCAACAGCACATTTTTTATAATAATCATATTACTAATTTTTATTTTTTTATACTTTGTTTTCCATATTTCCTCTAAAGTTTTTTTTGAAGCTGCGCTTAAGATTTCTCTTGAAAGATACCTTTCTCCATTATTTATAGCTTTTACAATATTAATTATTTTATTATTAAAAAATATGTTTAATATAATAAATAAAAAATATTTATATAACATATTTTTAATTATATTAACAATTTTTTGTATTTTTTATATTTATAACGGATATATTTGGTCTATAAAAGTTTATAGAGACGGTCAAGGCTACTCTCAAGAATATTTCATAAAATCAGAAATAGTGCAGGAGGTAAAAAAAATTCCTGAAAATTACGTAATATATACAAACGCCCCAGATATAATATATCTTTTTACAGAGAGAGTATCCTATATGCTACCTTTTAAATATAATCCTGGTTTAAATAAACCAAATGAACACTTTGATAAACATTTAAAAAAATTAGAAGAAGAATTAGCTAAAAATAAAAGTATAATAGTTTTTTTTAGTGCTAAAACAAGAAGTTATTTAATTTCAAAAGAGGAACTGATTGAAAAATTTAATTTAAAGCTTTTTATTCAAAAACAAGATGGAGAAATATATATTCCCTAAAAACTTCAATGCTTTTTTTTCAAAAATTAATAGATTTGAAAAAATTATTTTTTTTATATTATCTTTTATCTTAATTTACATATATATAGCTAGTAAAAAAATTGACTATTATTACTTTGATAGTTTTCATTATTGGCATTTAAGTAAAAAATTTATAAATGAAGGTGGCAATTTTTCTTTTCTTAACTTTTTTGATGATTATAGAGGATATTTTTATCCATTTATATTATTTTTATTAAGATTGGTTGGCAGTATAATAAAAATAGATGGAGCAATTGCACTAAATATTTTTAATGCTTTAATTTTTAGTATAATTTCAGCAATATTAACTCCATATATATTTGAAAAACTTTTTAACATTAAATTCAATTTATTATCTTATGCCTTGCTTATTTTTTTATTTTTTTATTTTTGGCGTGGAAGCTTTTTGTATCCTTTAAGTGACTTTCCTTCTATATTTATTCTCTTAATTTCGATGGTTTTGCTAATAAAGTTAAAAGAAAACATAAAGATTTATTATAAAATAATTTTAGCTTTTTTATTAGGTATAACTGCTTATGCAATTTACAATATTAGGCAAATCTATTTAATAAATATTTTTATCATTTTATTTATGGCTTTTTTTTACTTAAAAGATAAATTAAAAACTAAAATAATATTAATAGCTTTTATTTTAATTGGGTTTTTTATATGTTCAATTCCGCAGCTGCTAGTTAATATAAAATACTTAAACAACTTGAATTTTTTAGTAGTTACAAAATACAGCAACGAAAACTTATTATTACATTTATTAAAACAAGGTATTATAATACAAAAGTATGAAACAAATATAAACACAGATATCTATCAATATAATCAAGTAATTTTTAATGATCCATTAGCTGATAAAATAAATATAAACATAAATTCTATTAATTCTTATTTTGACTATTTTTTCGTTGTAGTTAAAAATCCGTTAACTTTCTTATTAATATATTTAAAACATTTTTTTAATGGTTTAGATATATGGTATTATCAAATTTACATTGATAATATTTACCAAAACAGAAACTTATTTTCATTTATAAATTATACATTATGG
>CAYLWJ010000118.1:0-11600 GCA_964387355.1 uncultured Actinomycetota bacterium
AGCAGAAGAAATATCCAAAAACATTGAATCAGTTGCATCAGTAACAAAACAGGTAGCTTCTGGTGCAAAACAAGCTTCTGTTGCTGCACAACAACTAGACAGACTTGCAAAAGAGCTATCAGAGGTTGTTGCTAAGTTGTAAATAAAGTAAATAGTAAAGAAAGATAATTAAATATAAATAATAAGAATATTGAGAGCATAGTGAGCTAACAGCAGCAAAATTAAAGCTGCTGTTAGTTTTTTAGTAAGAATTTTAAAATTTTATGAGCTGATAATTTTTATAAAATCAGTTAAGGTATATGGACTTTTAATGGCTTTGATGTTAAAAACTTTTTCAAAATTTCTTATTACTAATTCCTTTATAAGTTCAATTGAAACTGTCTTTCCTAAGATGGTTTGAAGTGAAGTTTGTGGGTAATCTTTTAGTCCACATGCAATTATATTTTTAAAATAGTCGAGTTTAACATTTATATTAAAAGAAAAACCATGGTAAGTAACCCATTTTTTTATATGAATTCCAATTGATGCTATTTTATTATTCTGCACAAAAACTCCTCGTAATTTTTCAATCCGCCTTGCTTTTATATTAAGAAAACTAAGACTATCTATTATTACCTGTTCTAATTTATAGACAAAAGTTGACAAATCTTTATTAAAATTTTCCAAGTTAAATATAGGGTAGCAAATTAATTGACCAGGACCATGGAATGTTACGTCTCCACCTCTATCTGTATGGTAAAGTTCAATTTGCTGTTCTTCAAGTTCTTTTGGGCTTGCAATGATATTACTTATATTGCTGCTGCTCCCAATTGTTATAACTGGATTATGCTCAAGAAGTAAAATTACCCCTGTTAAATTTTTATTTTTTACAATTTCAAATAAATTTAACTGCAGGTCAAAAGCTTCTTTATATCCAATAAGGCCAAGATCAAAATAATATACTTTTTTTAAAATTTCATCTTTTATTTGGTTCATTTTATTTTAATTTTCAATTATAATTTGCTAAATTAGCTAAATTAGTTCATGCTGAATATTAATTCATGCTGAATAATTTTTTATTCTGTAAAAAAATTGACTTCATTAAGCACAAATTTTTTAAGTTTTTAAATTTTAGTCAATTATTCAGCAAGAATTAAATTAGTTATTAAGTTATAAATTATATAATATTCATATAGAATTACATTAAAATTACATTATTTGTGGTTAGATAGTTATAAATTATTTATTGAATTATATAAATTATATATTATCAATGGAGGTTTTTTAAATGGAAATAAAAAATGCCGATGTGTGTGTTATAGGCGGAGGACCTGGCGGGTATGTTGCGGCTATTCGTGCATCAAAGCTTGGCTTAAAAACTATAGTTGTTGAAAAAGAGTATCTTGGTGGCACTTGCCTTAACTGGGGTTGTATTCCAACTAAAGCTCTTTATCATGTAGCTGAAAAAATTGAAGAAATAAAAAAATCAGAAATTTTTGGGATTACCGTTTCTGGTTACAGCCTTGATTTTACCAAAGCGATGTCTAGGAAAGATAAGGTAGTTATGGCTCAAAGACAAGGACTGGCTTATCATTTCAAAAAAAATAATATTGAACTTATTACAGGAGTTGGAAAGCTTTCAAGCCCTACTACTGTGGATGTAAATGTTGAGGGAAGCGATAATACAGTTCGTGTTAATGCTAAAAATATAATTATTGCTACTGGCGCATTTGCAGGTAGCGTGCCGCCATTTATTCTTGATGGAAATGTTGTTATTGATAATATTGGTGTTTTATCACTTAAGGAAATTCCAAAGTCACTGTTAATTGTTGGCGGCGGGGTAATAGGCTCTGAATTTGCAAATATTTTTAGCGCATTTGGCAGTGAAGTTACAATAATTGAAATTCTTCCAAGAATTTTGTCCACAGAAGATGTTGAAGTCTCAAAAGTTATTGCAAAATCACTTGAAAAAAAAGGTGTAAAAATCTTTACTAATACTGTTGCAAAAGACGTTGAAAAGAAAGGCGGCAGGATTGTTTGCAAAACTAATAATGGACAGGAAATTATAGCAGACAAAATATTAATATCTGTTGGAAGAAAACCACTTTCTGACAATATTGGTCTTGAAGGGTTAGGGATAAAAAGAGATGAAAAAGGTTTTATTGTGGTGGATGACTACTTAAGGACTAATATTCCTAATATTTATGCAGTAGGTGATGTTATTGGCGGCTATCAGCTTGCACACGTTGCTTCATATGAAGGAAAAATTGCAGCAGAAAATATTGCGGGTCATAATAAGCCTATTGACTATAAAGTAATACCATGGGCTGTGTTTACATCACCAGAAATTGGAACTGTTGGTTTAAATGAAGAACAGGCAAAAACTAAGGGTTATAATGTTTGTTTTGGGTTATTCCCGTTTAGCAATAGTGGCAAAGCTTATATTACAGGTGAAACCGAAGGTTTTATAAAAATAGTTACTGATAAAGACACAGGTGAAATTTTGGGCGCACAAATGGTTGGTCCAAGATGCTCTGATTTAGTTCATGAGGTTGCTGTTGCAATGAAAGGTGAAATGGTAATAGATAATTTAGCAGATACTGTTCATACCCATCCTACTTTATCAGAAGCAGTAATGGAGGCTGCAGAGGACTGTTTTGGGCTGGCAACACATTTTAGTAAATAATAATAGCAAATATTACCAATAAATTAATAGAAGCAAGTAATTATAAAAAAGTAATAGTGGTGAGTAATTACATCAAGTAAAAATTATATTTTTATTTATAATTTATTTGTAATTTTATAATAATTTTAGAATATGCAATTTTATGATTAAACTTATTGTAACAGATGTTGATGGAACTCTTCTTGATAACAATTCATTGCTTCCTGATTTAAACAAGCAGGCATTAATTGATTGTAAAAAAAATAATATTGGAGTAATTTTAGCCACAGGAAAATCAATTGCTGCAATAAAGCCTTTAATTGAATCGCTTATGCTAAAACTTCCTCAAATTACATTAAATGGTGCAGTTGTTGTCGATAGCAGGGAAAACAACTATAGGGTATTAAGGTCAGTTAAACTTGAAAAGAATTATTTTTATGAGTTGCTTAAAACAATCAAAAGTAAAAATTACAAGCCCTTAATTGCTCTTATAGATGGTAGCATTTTATACGATGAGTATGACCCAAATTTTACAGTTTTTGATAAAGTAAATGAGCCTACCTTTAAAGTTGAAAAACTTGAAAATGATGAATATGCAGACAATTGTGTATCTGTGAGTGTTGCAATAAAACAAACTGACCCTCTTGATTCTTTTTTAAGACAAAAATATGGCAGTGTCCTTCAAATAGTAAGGTCAGGTGAATATTTTTTTGACATTTTAAATCCTGATGCTAATAAAGGAAGTGCCTTATCTTTTATTTGTAAAATGTTAAACATTAAAAAAGATGAAGTTGCAGTAATTGGTGACAGCCCAAATGATTTAAGTATGTTTAAATTTGCTTCTATTAAAATTGCAGTAAAAAATTCATTTCCAGAAATTCTAAAAGCAGCAGATTATATTACAGATGAAAACTATAAATGCGGGCTTGCAAAAGCAATTTACAAGTATATTTTAGTTACTTCTTAACAATAAAAAATTTATAAAAGTATTATTTATATTTTTTAGCATAATAAAATTATGTTCAGTACTCATAAATTTTTGGATATTGATATTAATTAACATCTTTTTTGAAAGTTTAAGGATTTAATGTTCTTAGTTTTGATAGTTATTATTATAAATTGGATTATAAAAAAAGATATATAAGAAATATATAATAGTATATGAATTCAGAAGAACGAGTTTTAAATGCTTTACAAAGAAAAGAAGTTGATAGAGTTCCTACTTTTGAGTGGTCTATTGATAAAAAAGTAATTGAAGCAATATGTCCCGGAAAGAGCATTGATGAATTTATTTACCAAATGGATATAGATGCTTTAGTTGTGGAAATAGATTATGAAAAAACTGAAATAGAACCAGGGGTTTATAGAGATGAGTGGGGAAATATAATAAAATTTTCCACTGAATTTCACTCTTTATCAGAAGGATGCATAAAATCAGAAGAGGATTTCAAAAGATTTACTCCCCCAGATCCTTTTGCATCGCATAGATTTAATCAATTTGAACAAGCCAAAATAAAACATTCTGGCTCTAAAGCACTAATAATTCATTTAAACGATGTATTTTCAATTCCAAGGAATCTTTTAGGGTATGAAAATCTTTTTATAAATATTGCTGCAAATCCAGAAATGATTAAAAAAATTGTGGATATGACTGTGGAATTTAATCTTGCTCTTGCAAAAGAAGCTGTAAGAAGGGGAGCAAAGATTGTTTTTACAGGGGATGATTATGCATATGATAAAGGATTATTAATATCACCGAGAGCTTTCAATGAACTATTTTATCCAGGTTTCTTGAAAGTAATTAAGGGTTTTAAAGAATTAGGCTTACTTGTTATTAAGCATTCTGATGGGTATATCTGGCCTATTATTGATAAATTTGTTGAAGCAGGAATAGATTGTATTGACCCTCTTGAACCTACGGCAGGTATGTCTATAGCAGAAGTTAAAGCAAAATATGGCAATAGAATTGCTATAAAAGGTAATGTAGATTGTTCTGAAACACTTTCTTTTGGCACTGTTCAACAAGTTATAAATGAAACCAAAAAATGCTTAAAAGAAAGTGCTCCTGGATATGGTTTTATTTTATCTTCAAGTAATAGTATCCATTCTGGTGTAAAACCTGAAAATTATATTGCGATGTTAGATACCTTAAAAAAATTTGGGAATTGTCCAATTAGTTCTGAATAACAAAAATTGTCCAAAAAAATATTGACAAATGATCTTTATTGTTATATGATAGCGCTATCAGTTAGCGTTGTCATATTTAAAAATATAAAAGTTAATTAATATTTATATTTTTTATGAAACCTGTAACCCTTGAAGATATTGCTAAAATTGCTGGTGTATCTTTAAAAACTGTTTCTAGAGTTGTTAATAATGAAAAATATGTTAGTAAAGATACTAGGGAAAAAGTATTGAAATTATTAGTAAAGCATAATTATATACCAAATCTAGCTGCTAAAAGTTTAGTATCAAAAAGAACACAGACATTAGGGTTAATAGTACCTAATTTGGAAAACCCATTTTATTCGAGATTATTAAGAGGTGTTGTTCAAACAGCAGAAAGTAATAATTTTGGAATAATAATAAGTGAGTCAAAATTTGATATAAAGATTGGCGAGAAGTATTTAAGAACTTTTATTGAAAGAGGGGTTGATGGCATTTTAATTGCAACTTTAGACTTAGACACCAATATAATTCATACCTTAAATAGAATTAAAAAACCATTTGTTTTAATGACATGTTATGTAGATAACCCAAAGGTGCATTGTGTAATTGCAGATGATTATAAGGCTGGAAGAAAAGTAGTTAACTATATAATTAAATTTGGGCATAGAAATATAGCTTTTTTAAAAGGGCCAAATGTTTACTCTTCAAATGAGAGGTTTAGAGCATACATTGATGTTATGAGAGAAAATAATTTAGAAATTAAAGATTATTTTATTACAGAAGAAGTATTAGATGAAATAAGTGCTTATAATGTTTCTTTTAAATTGTTGAATAAATATAACGATATAACAGCGATTGTTGCTAATAATGATTATGTGGCAATTGGCGCTATGAAAGCAATAAATGAATTGGGTTTAAAAATTCCCGATGATATATCTGTTATAGGTTATGACGATATTGAAGTAGCTAGCTTGCTTCGAGTTCCATTAACTACTATACATTATCCAAAGTTCCGTTGTGGAAAAGTTGCTACAGAAATTTTAATAAAAATAATTAATGATGAGATTGATGTTGATGATTATAAAGTTGAAATATTGAAAACTCATTTTGTTGAAAGGCAGTCTTGTGGACCTGTTAAAGTTTTTAATTAATTAATTAAAATCCAATCAAAAAGGAGTTTGAAATTGGAAACGATTAATTATAAAGATAAGAATTTCTTAATCAATCATGCTATCCAACTTATAGAGTTTTATACAAATAATGTTAAAGATTATGAACATGGTGGGTTTTATTGTGCATACTTAGATGATGGTTCAGTTTATGATAAAGATATTAAAGATTTAATTAGTTTAACTAGGTTTATAATTAATTTTAGCATAGGTGTAATGTTGACCAATAAAAAAGAATACAAAGATTTTGCAAGGCATGGTTTAGAATTTTTAGAAGTTGTTCATAAAGATCATGTTTATGACGGATATCATCAAGTTGCATCTAAAAGTACCCCAATAATCGGAAATAAAATGACCTATGGGCAAGCATTTTGTCTTTGTGCAGCAAGTTATGCATTAAGAGCAGGAATAAAAGAAGCATATTTATTAGTTACAAGAATTTATGATTTTTTAGAAGAAAAACTATGGGATAAAAAATTTAAACTTTACGTAGATGAATGCTCAAATGATTTTAAAGAGGTAATTCCTTATAGAGGGCAAAATAGCAATATGCATATGACAGAGGCTATGTTGGTTGCATACGAAGCTACAAATGAAAAAAAATATTTAGATAAAGCTTATAAATTAGCTTATCAAATAATTATGAAACTAACTGAACAAAGCGAAGGTCTTTTGTGGGAACATTATAACCAGAATTGGGAGATAGATTGGGAATATAATAAAAATGATCCAAAAAATTTATATAAGCCATATGGGTTTTTGCCTGGTCATTTTACAGAATGGAGTAAACTCCTATTGATACTTGAGAGGTATATAAAAGAAGATTGGCTTATTAAGAAAGCTGAATTTCTGTTTAAAAAAGCTGTTGAAATAGCCTGGGATGAATTAAATGGCGGTTTTAATTACACCTTTGATAAGAACTATAATATTTTAGACAATGAAAGATATTATTGGGTGCTTTCTGAAACTTTCGCTGCTGCAGCTGTTTTAGCTCTTAGAACAAAAAATGATTACTATTGGGAAATTTATAATAAATGTTGGGATTATTCTTATAAATATTTTGTAGATCATAAATATGGTGGGTGGTATAGGATATTATCTAAGAATAATCAGCCACTTAGTGATAAAAAATCACCTCCTGGAAAAACAGATTACCATATAGTTGGTGCTTGTTATGAAGTTATTAGGTCATTAGATTATTATAAATAGTTATTATTTATTTAAAAATAGTTAGTATTTATTTAAATAAAAAAAATTAAATTTAGTCAAAAAAACTAATTTATTATAAAAAAATTTATTAAATAAAACTGAATAAAAACTGGTGGGCTTTATGAATTCTAGAGATAGGGTAAAATTAGCTTTAAATCATGAGGAAGCAGATAGAGTTCCTATTGACTTGGGAAGTATGCGATCTTCAGGTATTTCAACTATAGCTTATATTAATTTATTGGATTTTTTGGGCAAAGGAAATTTGGTTCCAAAAATGTATGATTTTATACAACAGCTGGCTTATCCACATAAAGAAATTTTAGATTTATTTAATATAGATGTAATTGATGTTGGTCAGGCTTTTTTAAAAAATGATAGTGATTGGAAGCCTTGGCAAATAGATAATTTTCATTCTTGTTTAATACCGGCATACTTAAATATTGAAAAGGATAAAGATGGGAATGTTTTTTTAAAAAACAATGAAGGTATTATTCTTGGTAAAAAACCTAAATCTTCTCTTTATGTTGATCAGGCTTATTGGGTTTATAAGGACTTACAGTCATTGCCTGATTCTTTTGATGACAAAGAATTAAATAGACATATGTGGGCAATTCCTTCACCTCCTTGGTATTTAGATATTTTTAATGAAAAGGATTTTAAGGTGTTTAAAGACACCATTTCTGATTTGTATCATTCAACTGATTATTCCTTAATGCTTTCTTTGGGTTGTAATTTATTTGAAACAGGAACATTTTTAAGGTCATTTGATAACTTTTTATGTGACATTTATTTAAATAAGTTAGGGACACAAAAACTTTTAGACTCATTCGTTGAAAAAAACTTATTGAAAATAAAAAGAGTTTTAGAAGGTGTAAAAGATTATGTAGACATAATTATGTTTGGTGATGATTTAGGTAGCCAAGACATGCCTTTTATTTCTCCAGATAAGTTTAGAGAGATTTTTAAACCATTTTACAAGAAAATGTGGGATTGTGTTCACGAAAATAGTAATTGCAAGGTTTTTTTACATTCATGTGGTTCTATTTATAAATTAATACCTGATCTAATTGATGCAGGGCTAGATATATTAAATCCTGTTCAAACATCAGCTAAGGATATGGAGCCTGAGAAATTAAAAAAAGAATTTGGCAAATACATAACTTTCTGGGGTGGAGGATGTGATACCCAAGAGGTTTTACCAAATTGGTCACCTAATGAGATTAAAAGACATGTTAAAGAAAGGATAGAAATATTTAGTAAAAATGGCGGCTTTGTTTTTTGTCAGGTACATAATATTTTAGCAAATATTCCGCCAGAGAATGTAGTTGCTATGTTGGAAGCAGTAAATGAATTTGGTAAGTATTAGTTTAATTGAGGTTTTTAAGTTATTAGAATTTTTTAAATAATATACTAAACTATAAAGAAAATACTATTAGCTATTTTTTAAGTTTATTTTTAATTTAAGTTATGAGGTTATAATATGAACAACGGCGATATTTTTGCTATGAATAATATAACTAAAGTCTTTCCAGGGGTAAAAGCTTTAGATAAAGTTACTTTTGAAGTTAAACCAGGTGAAGTACATGCATTAGTGGGTGAAAATGGTGCTGGCAAGTCGACTTTGATTAAAATTCTTTCTGGTATATATAGACAAGATGAGGGACAAATTTTTTATAAAGGAAAAGAGATAGAAATTAAAAACCCGAGACATGCCCAGGAACTAGGAATAAGCACTATATATCAAGAATTAAATTTATGTAATAATTTGACAGTAGCTGATAATATTTTTTTAGGGAGAGAGGATTCAAAAACAATACTAAAATATATTGATGAAAGTTCTCTTGTAAATAAATGTAAAAAATATCTGGACATGCTGGGTGCAGATATCAATCCAAATATGCCTGTGTATAAACTAACTGTTGCTCAAAAACAGCTAGTTGAGATTGCTAAAGCTTTATCTTATGAAAGTGAAGTTATTATTATGGATGAACCGACTTCTGCTTTAACCTTAAATGAAAGTGAAAAATTATTTAATATAATTAAATTTTTAAAAAATAGTGGAAAATCTATAATTTATATCTCGCATAGATTAGAAGAAGTTTTTAAAATAGCGGATATTGTTACAGTAATAAAAGACGGTAAGCTTGTTGGGACTAAATTATTAAAAGATTTAACATATAAAGATATTGTAAAAATGATGGTTGGTAGGGAGATAGAGGAAAAATATTTGGGCAGACATACTGTTAGCACAAGAACTCACGGAGATGTTTTGTTAGAGGTAAAAAATTTTACAAAAAACAAAGTTTTCGAAAATATTAGTTTTAAATTATATGCTGGAGAGATTCTTGGGTTTTCTGGTCTAGTTGGTTCTGGTAGGTCAGAATTGATGAGGGCTATTTTTGGTTTGGATTATATTGATAGTGGAAAGATTATTGTAAAGGGTAAAGAGATTTCGTTTATAAAAAGCTCTAGAGAAGCCATCGAGTATGGGATAGGTATGAGTACAGAAGATAGAAAAAAAGATGGACTCTTTTTTAATTTTAATATCCGAGAGAATGTAACTATTTCATGTTTAGATAAGTTTGTTAAATTTGGCTATATATTTTCCGGAAAAGAGAATAGCATTGTAAAAGAATATATGAATTATTTATCTATTAATCCACCAAATAGTGAAATTAAGGTTATTAACCTAAGTGGTGGCAATCAACAAAAAGTTGTAATAGCAAAGCTTTTAGCTACTGCACCAGATATTTTAATTTTTGATGAGCCAACTAGGGGAATTGATGTTGGCTCTAAATCAGAAATTTATAAATTAACAAGAAAATTAGCAGAACAAGGTAAAGGTATAATTTTTGTCTCTTCTGAGCTACCAGAAATTCTTACTATATCAGATAGAATCATAGTAATGAATAAAGGAAAAATTGCTGGTGAGTTCGAAAATAAGGATGCTACAGAAGAAAAAATTATGATGTTGGCAGTTTAATTTTTGGCTGTATGATTTTACTTAGAAATCAATTTAAGGAAGGTGGTCATGTTACTAAAAAAGAAAAAAGGTGAAGAGCCAAAAGATTTAAATAAAAATAATATAAAGTTCAAAGGTTTTCAGCTTAGAAGTTTGGGAGTTTTACTAGCTTTGATAGTATTAGTGGTATTTTTTTCTATTATGTCTAAAGGTAAATTTATTACCATTAGCAACATCTTAACAGTAGCAAGACAAATATCATTAGCAGCCATTGTGGGTGTGGGTCTTACTTTTGTTATTATAACTGCAAATGTTGATATTGCAGTTGGTTCGTATTTGGCTTTATCAGGAATTATAGCTGCAGCTATATTATATTATGGTGTTCACTGGCTTTTAGTCTTAATTATAACCATGTTAATAATGTCAGTTATAGGCTTATTAGTCGGAACAATTGTTGCAAAACAAAAATTGAATTCTTTAATAATTACTATAGCTATGATGGGTATAGCTCGTGGTATTGGTTTGGCTTATACCGGTGGCGCACCAATTTATATTAAAAATGAGGCATTTATCTCTTTGGGAACTGGATATATTGGTCCAATCCCAACCCCAGTTGTAATAGCCGCGGTAGTATTATTAATTGGGCAATTTGTTTTGAGAAAAACCAAATTTGGTAGATATGTATATGCAGTTGGTGGAAATCAGGAAGCAGCAATTACCTCAGGTATAAATGCCGATAGAATAAAGATTATAGTTTTTATGATATCAGGCATGCTTTCAGGATTAGCTGGTTCAATACTAGCAGGCCGACTTTTTTCTGGTAACCCTACTGCAGGTGAAGGTTTTGAATTAGATGTAATAGCTGCTGTGGTAATTGGTGGAACTAGTTTTATGGGTGGTGTCGGTAATATGTGGGGCACACTTCTTGGAGCTTTTATTGTTGGTATTATTGCTAATGGTTTAACAATATTAGGAGTTGGTTATTTTTACCAATTAATAGCAAAAGGTTTCATTATTTATATTGCTATTCTTATTGATCAACAAACTAGAGAAGCAGGTTTAAAAGGGTCTAGAGTATAAAATAAAAAAATTATTTTAAAGAAAATTTTTAACAAAGGAGGGAAGAATGCTTAAAAAAATATTAGCTACTAAATTAATTTTATTTGCGGTTTTGGCAATTGTAAGTTTGCTATCATTTAGCTGTGCTCCTGTTTCAAAAGAAGAAGTTGTAACAGCAGTACAAGGACAAGAGCAAGTTATTCAAGCTCAATCACCAGAAGAAGTTGAAGCTGCACTAAAAGAGAGAGAGACCAAAGCATCAGAAACAACTGCAGCAGAGGAAAAAGGGCCAGAGAAAGTTAAAATTGGAGTAATACAAATTACTCTAGAGCACGAATATCAGGTTATGCTTAATAAAGGATTCAATGACAAAGCTGCTGAAATGGGT
>CAYLWJ010000119.1:0-2934 GCA_964387355.1 uncultured Actinomycetota bacterium
AATATAACCATAAAGGTGAAGAAGAGTGTTTATATGTTTTTGGGGAGATGGCTTTCTTATAAATGCCTGATAAAAGAAATTTTTATATTTTTGAATTTTCTCAGAAATGCTCATCTTACCATCCGCTACAATTTTTCCAAGTTCTCTAAGTATTTTTTGGTTATAGGTTAAAAGAAGATATTTATATCTTGTATGAAAAAGAATAAGATTATTTATCTCTGGTTTTTCACAAAGTTCCCTTAATTCAGCAAATGAAAATATTCTTGTCAAAAAGTGGTCTCTTATTGATTTATTTTTAAAACGCCCCTCATCTTCTATAGGTAAATAAGGAAAATGTAATTTTGCAATTTCAGCAAAAATTCCGTCTGTTTTGCCTATAAATTTATCTTCTTTATAAATTTTAGCCGAACCAACTCCACAGGAAGGAGATTTTGCTTTAAGAATAAATCCATCAATTTTATCAAAATTTTTTATAGTTTTATATGAATAAGATTCTATTAATTCAGTGAAATCCTTACCTGTTTCCGGCTGAATTAATCTTTTTTTATTATTCTCTTTAGTGATTATTAAATTTTTTCTTGGAATACCAAGGCCAATATCAACTTCAGGACAGATATCTATATACTCAACATAATTTTTAAGTTTTTCTACAAATTCATCATAAACTTGAGTTCCATTATATCTTGTTGGTTTTAAAAAACATCTACTTAAAACAATTCTTGGTTTTATCATTTTTAAATTTAAGATTTTATCAAGAAAAATTTATTATTAGGTCTTTTAAAATTTCTTAATTTTATTATAACTTATAACACTTTGTAATGCTATTTTTTACTTTTTACACATCTCTTTTTCCAACAATCTTCTTTTCAATTAACTATTTTTTAATAAATTTTCTTAAACTCTAAAAACTTCCTATCAATTTCTTCTCTTAATTCTTCTCCAACTTTTTGAAATACATCTAATAGGTAATTATAAACATTCTCACAAGCAACAAAATTCCAAAATTCTTCTCCAATCAAAATTTCACCATTTTCTAAATCATACAACCCTCTTAAAGTCCACCTTTCATAATCTTCGGGATAATATGGATTGTAAGGGATCGCTAACCTTGTGAAAATATTTGCAGTGTTGTCTTGGCTTAATCTTAATGCAGTCCATCTTAAAAGTTTAAGTTTTAAAGATTCAAATTCTTTAATATTTGGTTTAGCACTTGTAATATCAAAAAAATTTTCTTGATTTTCTATTTTTACATATAAGTCTACTATTGAATCAGGATGTTTTATTGCTTTTCCACTTTTTATACTTTTTCTTATTTTTTCAATTTCTTCTTTTTTATTAACATGAATTTCCCCCTTTCTAAGTTTATAAAGAACATCTTGAATTAATTTTTCTGTGTCATTATCTATTTCTCCTAAAAGTTTAAACTGCCTTTCCGCATAACTGCCTCTTCCTTTCGCTAAAATCAATGCAACTTGTTCCCAAATGGACATACCAAAAGTTGTATTCATTGAATGAATAAAAGAAAACATTGCATATCTATCTTTTCCTAACAATCTATAATGAAAAGGCATGTAATCAGTTTCTGGCCTATAGGTGTTTAATTTATCCCTCACTATTTTTTTTAGCAAATCTTCTATTTCCTTGGCAATTTCTAAAGATAAAGACATGCTTATCCTTTTTTAACAAAATAAAAAATGGATTCAAAAAAACTATTTTTATCTCTTTCTGTTCTCATTAAAACTGGTCTGTAAAAAATATCTATAAGTTCAAAACCGCATCTTTCCCCAATTTTTGGATACAAATTATATTTATCATTTGCAACAATAAAAACTGGAGTGTTATCAATTAAATTTTTAGAGACATTTTTAAATACCTCAACAATACCATCCACATATTCTTTCCTTGCTTTTTCTCCTTGTCCTTTAAAAGCCGGACCAATTTCAAATCCATCTAATCTTTGAAACCCAAAAAGTTCATAAGCATATCTATGTTGTTCATGATAATCAATTAATCCAACATAAGGTGGTGAAGTAAAAATTCCATTAATTTTTATTTCTTTAGGGATAGATACTTTCCTGGCGTCTCCCTGAATAATCATTATAAAAGCATCTGTTCTAATTTGAGCAAATTCTTTTAATCTTTTTATTGTATCCCAACTATATCTTTCAATGAACTTTAATGCTTCATTTGTTGGTTCACAATATCTTTTATGTTTTATACACCAATATTTTTCCTTTACCGGTTTTTTCGGTCTAGCAAGATCATAGTGAGGAACTAATCTTGCTGAACGTGCTGCTCGTGAAAGAATAATTTTAAGGACATCTTGGTTTTTATATTCTTTGATAATTTCTCTATAAAATAAAATCTCCTGTAATGCTCTTTCACTAAACCACGTTTTTAAATATTCATTATCTATATCATATTTTTTAAAACCATTTTTTATTAGCAGACTTTGTTGACTTTTTATAAATCTTAATGAAAATATCTTTAATTTTCTTAGTGCATCTTTAATTTCTTGCTCAACCTGTTCTAAATTATATTTTTTTGTTTTTACTTGTTGAATTAAAACATTAAATGGTGACAATTCTATACCTATAGAATTTATTCCAAGAACATTTGCTTCTATAAGGGTTGTTCCTGAACCTGAAAATGGATCTAATATTATATCTCCTTTTTTAAAAAATTTTTTTAAAAAAACTTCAACTAATTGAGGTATAAATTTGCCTAAATAAGGATGTAATCTATGAACATGCTTAGTTCTTTCAGATTCTTTTACACTTATAAATGTCAAATCGTCTCCTAAGATTTCAATGTTTTTTTTAGTATTTATATTTTGCTCAATCAGAGACACATTTATACCAAACTTTATTGCTGTTTCTTTATTTTTCTCAAGCATTTTATAATTTTTATATAGCTCAATTACCCATGTAATAA
>CAYLWJ010000120.1:0-10493 GCA_964387355.1 uncultured Actinomycetota bacterium
CCCCTATTGCAATGGAAGAAGGACTAAGATTTGCTATTCGTGAAGGTGGAAGAACAATAGGTGCAGGAAGTATTACTAAGATAATAGAATAATAGGTTAAATATTAATTTAAAGGTTAATAGGAAAATAAGAAGTAGTAAAAAAGCTATAAAAAAGTTAAATAGGGTAGTCAAATATCAAATATAATAGTCAGGAAGAAAAACTGAATAAGAAAGTCAAACAGGACAGGCAAAAGTAAATAGAAATAAGAAGTAAATAGAAATAAGAAATTAAGTAAGTGACAAAAATAACAGCAAGGATAAGTAAAAATAAGGATAAAAGAAATAAAGGAATAATAGATTAATAATAAAAATAATAAAAATAATAAAAATATTGACAATTAATAGATATAATGATATGTTTTCGTCTTGCGTTTTTGCATGTCTAAATAAAAATCATTGTTAAATTTTTATTGCTAAATGTTTATGATAGTTTTTATGTTAAAATATAAAACTTTTTAGGAGTTGATCTAAAGTGAGACAGATAATAACACTTGCTTGTGAGGTATGTAAAAGAAGAAATTATACAAGCATGAAAAATAAGAAAAATGATCCTGACAGGATTGAAATAAAAAAATATTGTAAATGGTGTAAAAAACATACAGTGCATAAGGAAACCAGATAGTTTTTTATGTAGTGTTGTAAATGTTGTAAGTTTGGTTTCAAGGAATATTGTGAATGTAAATTTGTTTTCAAAAATTATCAAGAAGTTTAGATATTTGGCCTAAAAATAGGGCTGTAGCTCTAATGGTAGAGCACCGGTCTCCAAAACCGGGTGTTGGGGGTTCGAGTCCCTCCAGCCCTGCCAAGGTTTAAATATCAGTCTATAAGTTATACTGTTATACTTGTTATACTTTAAGATAGGGCGCAAAAAGCATAAGGCTGTATAAGACATTAGGTAATATAAGACATTAGGTAATATAAGACGTTATGTAATATTAAATTAATTTAAATTAATAAAAGAATTAACAAAAGAATAAAGAGAAAAAAATGGCAAAAAAGAAAGTTCCTGTAAAATATAGACAAAAAGCAATTATGGAGAGGGCTTTAAAAGAGCGAAAAACACCAACGCCACCTCCTAGAAAAAAAATTGACTGGAAACAGTGGTTTAAAGCTCTTCCAAAAAAGATTGTTAAATTTTTTAGAGAAGTTTCACATGAGTTAAAAAGAGTTACCTGGCCAACAAGAAAAGCCTTGTTAACTTATACAATTGTTGTTATTGTAACCCTTATATTTTTTGCAATTATTTTAGGTGTTTTTGATTTCTTATTCATTCAGCTTGTTGAGTTGCTTGGAAGGATTAGGTAAGGGGATTTTTTAAAAGCATTAATATTTTATAAATATTGTATAAAAAGTATAAAAACAAAAATAATTTTTAGGTGAGTTTGGATGAGACCAAGATGGTATGTTATTCATTCTTATGCTGGTTATGAAAATAAAGTTAAAGCAAATTTAGAACACAGAAAAGAGTCCATGAATATGGGCAATAAAATTTTTGATATCCATATTCCAACAGAAAGTGTTGTTGAAATTACAGGTGGTAAAAAACAAGTTTTGACAAAAAAGGTTTTTCCTGGGTATATTTTGGTAAAAATGCTGCTTGATGATGATAGTTGGTATGTTGTCAGGAATACTCCTGGTGTAACTGGATTTGTTGGAAGCGGAGATAAGCCTACTCCTCTTCCCGAAAGAGAAGTAGAAAAAATAATAAAGAAGGAAGTTACCGAGAAACCTAAACCAAAGACTGACTTTGAAGTTGGTATGCCTGTCAAGGTAACATCTGGCCCATTTGCTAATTTTGATGGAACAATAAGCGAAATTAATTTAGATCAAGGTAAATTAAAGGTTTTAGTTACAATTTTTGGAAGGCAAACCCCAGTTGAGTTAAATTTTGACCAGGTTTCAAAAATTTAAATATTAAGTTGTTGAAATTTTTTTTTAAGTTTGTATAATTGCGTAGTTGCATTAACATTGTATTAACATAATTTTGTATTAGTCGTATTAATAGTTTTTAGTTCTTTTAGCGCTAATAGTGTTAAAGGTATTTAAGTTATTAGAGGGTTATATTATATTAAATTATATAAAAGGATTATTTTAAGTTTTTAATTAATGGTTTGTAGTTAATTGTTTAATAATTGATTAATATTTTAGAGGTTTAAATGGCAAAAAAAATTACAGCACAAATTAAATTACAAATACCTGCTGGACAAGCAAATCCAGCTCCACCTGTTGGTCCTGCTTTGGGTCAACATGGAGTTAATATAATGGAGTTTTGTAAGGCTTTTAATGAAAAAACAGCAAAAGACAGCGGGACAATTATTCCTGTTATTATTACTGTTTACCAAGATAGAACATTTAGCTTTATTACCAAAACACCACCTGCAGCTGTTTTAATAAAAAATGAGCTAAAATTAGAAAAAGGCTCAAAAGAACCCAACAGGCAGAAGGTTGGAGAGCTTACAAGAGAACAGCTTGAAAAAATTGCAAAACTTAAAATGCAGGATTTAAATACTAATGATCTTGAAAAAGCAGTAAAGATTATTGAAGGCACAGCTAAAAGCTTAGGTGTTAAGATTAAGCAGTAGTTAGAGTTAGAGTAGTTAGATTTAGTTTAGTTAAAAAAATAAAAATAGCAAAAATAGCAAAAATAGCCAAAACAGTAAAAATATTAATAAGTCTATTAATAAGTTAATAAGTATTTAATAATAAGTATTTAATAAATATTAATTATAGTATTAAGAATAGTGTAAGTGTATTGTTAATGTATTATTAGTTTATTGTTAATGTGCTATTAATGATATTTTTAATGTAATTTTAATGCTAAAATTTTATTTTAAGGGTGATAATTTTGAAAAGAGGTAAGAATTATATAAATACAGTTAAAAATCTTGATAAGCAAAAGTTATATTCGCCTTATCAGGCTTTAAAATGGATTAAAGAAAATCATTATGCTAAGTTTGATGAATCTGTTGATATTAGTATTAATTTAGGAGTAGACCCAAGAAAAGCTGACCAAATAGTTAGAGGAACCTTGGTTTTGCCTCATGGAACGGGTAAAGTTCCTAGAGTTTTAGTTTTTGCTCAAGGTGAGAAAGCTTCAGAAGCAGAAAAGGCTGGTGCTGACTATGTTGGCGGGGAAGAGCTTGTAGAAAAAGTTGCTGGTGGTTGGCTTGATTTTGACGTATGTATAACGACTCCAGATATGATGAAACACGTAGGAAAACTTGGAAAAATTCTTGGTCCAAGAAAATTAATGCCTAACCCAAAATCTGGAACAGTAACAATGGATATTGAAAAGGCAGTAAAAGACGCCAAAAGAGGCAGACTTGAATTTAGAACAGACAAAACCGGAGTAGTTCATTGTCCAATTGGTAGAGTTTCTTTTGATATCGAAAAATTACTTGAAAACTATGCTGCAATTGTAGATGCAGTTACAAAAGCTAAGCCATCAGGAGCAAAAGGTAAATACATAAAAGCTATTTATTTATCATCGACTATGGGTCCATCGTTAAAAATTGATATTAATAAACCTATTGAAATGGAAGCTGTAGCTTAAGACATTAGATTTTTAAAAATTTATAGTTTTTAAAAATGAGTTAGAAAATAGTTAATAGTTAATAATTAGTAAAGAAATCATTAGTAAATAATAAAGAAAGAGTTAAAAGAGTTAAAAAGAGTAAAAATAGTAAAAAGAGTAAAAATAGTTATAAAATAGTTAAAAAAAGAAAGGAGTTTAATTTAAATATTTAAAACCAAAGACAGCAGGTGCAAATGCTTAATTTCCTGCCAAGGTTAAAGGTAAAGAAAATAAGAAATAAAAATACAACATAAATCAATGTAAATAATATCTAATAGAATATAATAGCATTTTACAGAAATTTTTAGATTTTAATAAATATAAATAAATATAGTGAAATATAGTGTTTTATTAGAAATCGACCTAGCTAAAAAATTTTAAATTTATTTTTATTTTGAGTAGTTTTGTTTTAAACAGTTTTATATTAAGCAGTTTTACTTTAAGCGGTTTTACTTTAATTTAAGTTTGCACCAGATGTTTTTTGGTTTTAAAATTTTTAGTTTGTAAGCAAGGGTCGATTTTTTTATTTTTAACTTAAAATATTTATTTTTAACTTAACTTAAATTATTTGTTATTAACTTAAATTTTTTAATTTTTAATTAATATTTTAATTAATGTTGAAGATGAATTTTTTAAATTTTTAGTATTGGAGGTTTAATTTGGTTAGACAAGACAAAATAGAAAAAGTTGAGGAAATTAAAAAAATTTTTGAAGAGGCGGATTCTATAATTTTTGCAGACCACAGCGGACTAAAAGCAGAAAATACTTATTACATAAGAACCAAGCTTTCTGAAATAGAAGCTACCTTAAAAATACTTAAAAATACTCTTGCTCTAAGAGCGGCAACACAAGTTTATCAGGATATTGATTTTAGTAATTTATTTAAAGGTCCAACAAGTATGGTTGTTTGCAAAAAAGACGCTGTAGCAGCAGCAAAGCTTTTAAAGAGCTTAATGAGGGAATTTGAAACTTTAAAGATAAAGGGTGGTTTATTTGAAGGAAAAATTTATGGGCCAGAAAATGTTGATAGACTGGCAACACTTCCACCAAAAGAAGTCATAATAGCTCAGTTGCTTGGTCTTTTAAATAACCCATTAACAAGGCTTGTTGGCGTTTTAAGTGCGCTTCCTAGAAACTTAGTTGTTGTGCTGGATGCAGTAAGAAAACAAAAAGAGCAAGAAGCATAAAAAGAACAAGATGAAAAACTGCCTTTTATATATTTATTAAATTAAATTTTATAAAACTATTAATGATTATTAAAAAAATTTAACTGCTAGTAATAATAAGGAGGACTAAATGGCAGAAGCAAAAGAGAAAAAAGAAAAAACAGAAAAAACTGTAGATGAAAAAGTTGAAAAAGTTGAAAAAGCAACTGAAGAGAAAGCTGATAAAAGCGCAAAGTCAGCTAAAAAAAGTCTAACTCAAGAAGATATAATTAATGCAATTGAAAATATGACTGTTCTTGAGCTTGCAGACCTTGTAAAAGCAATTGAAGAAAAATTTGGTGTTAGCGCCGCTGCAATGGTCGCTGCACCTGTTGCTGGTGTTTCTGCAGCTGGTGCTGGTGCTGGCGGTGCAGGAGAAGCTGCTGCAGCTGCTGAGGAGCAAACTGAATTTACTGTACATTTAAAATCAGCTGGTGCTCAGAAAATTCAAGTTATTAAAGAAGTTAGGGCTATTACTGGCCTTGGGCTAAAGGAAGCTAAAGATTTAGTTGATGGAGCACCAAGTGTAGTAAAAGAAAAAGTGTCAAAAGAAGAAGCTGAAAAGATTAAAAAACAGCTTGAAGGTGCTGGCGCAGAAGTAGAAGTAAAATAAACAAGAAAAATTTAAAAAATTGTTGCGTTAAATTTATTATACAAAAAATTATTGTGAATAATGTAAATAAATTATTATCTGAGGAATTATTGCGCTGAAATTATTTACGAAATTAAAGTTATATATGGATGAGCTTAAACAAGAAGCAAAAAAACTGATTTTTGAATTTAAAGGTAATTCATATATTTATGGTCTTGGCTGTATTGATAAAATTGGAGACCTTGCTAAAAATCTTGGAAAGAAAGCTGTTCTTGTAATTTCAGATAAGAGCTGGGCAAAGAATTTTAAAGATAAAATAATGCAGTCTCTTTTTAAGGCTGGAGTAGAAATTCTTAAAACTGTTGGAACTGCAAGGCCTAATACACCAAGTGAAGATGTTTTTTTATTGCAAGATTTGCTGGTTAAAGAAAAGCCAGATTTTTTAATTGCTGCAGGTGGCGGCTCTGCTATAGACTGTGCTAAAGCAGCCGCTGCTCTTGCAGTAATTTCTCCATTTACGCATGATGTTGAGCCGTTATTTGGTGTAGGAAAAGTTTCTGAAATTCTAAATTCAAAAAATTTAAAAATGCTTCCAGTACTTGCTGTTCAAATGAGTGCCTCGTCTGCCGCCCATTTGACCAAATATTCTAATATTACTTATTTAGAAACTTACCAGAAAAAATTAATTGTTGATGATGAAATTGTTCCGCCTTATGCATTGTTTGATTATGAAGTTACGGCTACTGCTGATAGAGATTTAACAATTGACGGTGTGCTTGATGGTATTTCACACTGCTTGGAAGTTTATTATGGCGCAAATTTTAATTCAGAAGATCCTGCCAGTATCGAAAAATTTAAAAAAATTGAGCAAGTAGCTATAAATGGTATTTCATTATTGATAAACAGTGCCAAAAAATGTTTGGACGAACCAAGCAATTTATTTTACAGGGAGGCTATTGGACTTGGAACTGATTTAGGCGGTTATTCAATTATGCTTGGAGGAACAAATGGTGGGCATTTAACCAGTTTTACTTTAATTAAAATATTAAGCCATGGGAGAGCTTGTGGGATTTTAAATCCGTATTGGACTGTATTTTTTGCTCCAGCTATAAAAAGACAGCTCTCAGTATTAATTGGAGTTTTTAAAGATTACATTGATATTGATAAGGATTATATTGATATTGAAGATGCTTACACTGACATTGTTGGTGATTACATTGATATTGATAATGAAGGGCTAAAAGATTTAAAAGGTTTTAAAAGTTTAAAAAGTTATGAAAAACCTAGTTCTTCAAGCACTTTAAAAGAAAATTCTTCAGATAATTTTTCTTCAGATAGCTTTTCTGCAGCTTTAAAAATGGCAAAAATAGTTGCAAATGGTATGATTAATTTTTTAAAGTCATTGGGTGTTCCTACAAGACTACAAGATGTTGAAGGATTTATTGATGATTTAATTTTTAAAACTTTAGAGTCTGCTAAAAACCCGCAACTGGAAATGAAATTAAAAAATATGCCAGTTTCTTTAAGTGCAAGTATGGTAGATGAATATATGCTACCTATATTAAATGCAGCAAAAACTGGGGACTTAACGTTAATAAAAACATTATAAAAAAATTATAAAATCTATAAAAAGCTATAAAAATAAATTTAATTACAAATCTAAAAACTTAATCAATTCTAAAAAAACTTTCCTGCAAATCAAAAATATGGAAACCGTAGTTTAATACTGATGCAAAAAAAGTTTGATACTTGTATTCAAAGATATTTATGCAGCATGGCATTTGGTTTATTTTCCAAATACCAGACTCGCTAATATCAAGCATTTTTATAATTAAAAGTTTGCATATAATCCTATGTGTAACAACTACAATAAAAGTTTCGCTTCCTTCAGTAATAATTTTTTTTAAAGTTTTCCATGCCCTGTCTTGTGCTTCATATAATGTTTCACCTTTAGGGATTGACACCTTAAATGGCTCTTTTATCCATTGATTGTAAATTTCTGGATAGTTTAAGCTAACTTCATTATATGATTTGCCTTCCCATTCACCAAAATTTAAATCTATAAACCCTTCTTCTTTTAGTAATTTTATATCATTAAATTTTATATTATTATTGTTATTGTTACTATTATCATTATCATTACTATTATCGTCATTATTATTATCATCATCATAATTATTATTATTATCTTTTTGAAAATTTTTTATAGTCTCTGCAGTTTTATAAGCTCTGCTTAAAGGGCTTGAATAAATAACATCTATTTTTACGTTTTTTAAAAAATTTCCTGTTTTTTGTGCTTGCTCTATTCCTGTTTCATCTAATGGTATATCAAAGTGTCCTCTAAAAACCTTTTTTTCATTGAATTCAGTATTGCCATGTCGTATTAAAAAAATGACTTTTTGATTGCTATCTTTCATAAAAACTTCCTTTCTAATTGTAATAATAAAATTAATTGATTATTATTAACTAAATAATTAAATAATTTTTACACAGATATTATAATAAATCAATTAAGATAATTAAGATAATTTAAGTTAAGCAAATTACTGTCCTATATTTATTGTTAGAAAGGAATTTATATGCAAAGTGTTGCGATTATCACTGACAGTTCAGCAGATATACCTCCTGAATTAGCTGAAAAAAATGAAATAACTATTATTCCAATGTATTTAAGCATTGAAGGTAAATCATATAGAGAAGGTATGGATATAAAACCTGAGCAAGTTTTTGCTGCGCTTAATTCGGGTATAAGAGTTACTACCTCTGCTCCACCACCTGGAGATTTTATAAAAATTTTTAAGGATTTACTTGATAAAAAAAAGAAACAATTCGTTTACTATATTGGTCTTAGCTCTAAACTTTCTGGCATATTAAATTCTGCATATGCGGCTAGCAAGCAGTTTGAAGAAGGGAAAATAAAGATTTTTGATTCAAAAACATCTACAATAAATTTAGGTCAGATTGTTTTAGAGACAGCTCGTGCTTTAAAAAAAGAAATTGATCTTGATAAATTAGATTTATTAATTCAAGAGCTGATAGACAACAGTCGTTTTTCAGCAACACTTGAAAGTATGGAACATGTGTTTAAAGGAGGCAGAGCAAAGTTTTTTGCAAAGTTTTTAAGTTCATCTATTATATTTAAGCCAATACTTACAATTGGAAGAGATGGCAAAGTTAAGTTAAAAAAATTTGCAAAAAATAATAAAACAGCTATTTTTGAGTTAATAAATCAGGCAAAAAAGGAATTAATGATACTTAAAGAAAAGGGCTACAAAAAATGTTATTTAGGAATATTTTACGGTTCTGACAAAAAGCCTGCACTTCAAATTGAAAAATCCCTAAAACAAGATTTAGAATTAAAGGAAATTATAGATGAAACAATAATTACAGAAATAACTGCTATTATTAGTGCTCATACTGGTCCCGGAATATGGGGTGTGGCAACAACTCCTAAAATAGAATACCTAAAATAGAATACTTAAAATGGAATACTTTTAAAATAGAATACTTAAAACAAAACCTCTAAAACAAAACCTCTAAGATAGAGCTCCTAGAATAGTACCCCCTAATATAGAATTAATAAAGAATCAATTTAAAAGCGATACCCTTTAAAATATTAAAATATTTTAAATCATAGGATAATAATCTATAATAGTATTAGCTAATTTAGCTATTTTGTATAGTTTATAATTGTATTGTATGTAGTTTTTAAATTTATAACTTGAAAATAACTATTTAAGACAGTAAGGAAGGAGTCCTTTATGATAGTAAGTTCAACTGATCTTAAAAATAATCTTGGAAAATATTTAAGAGATTGTGCAAAAGAGAAAATAATTATTACAAGCAATGGAAGAAAAATTGCCATACTAAGCTCCTATGATGAAAATACAGACTATTTTAATCCTTTTATTGATGATGGTGTTGTAAGCGAGCAAGAGGCAGAAGCTTTTAACCTTAAGCCTAAAAAGATGTCGTATGAAGAATTTCTTAGGTTTACGGAAAATACCCAAAAAAGGTATGAGTATATAGATGGCGAAGTTTATATTCTTACTGCTCCAGGGACAATGCACCAAAAAGTGCTGGGTAAACTGTATATTCTTTTTTATAATTTTTTTAAAAATAAAAAGTGCATTCCGATGTTGGCTCCATATGATATTACTTTAAAGAAAAGTCCAGATAATATAAATGTTGTAGAGCCTGACTTAGTTGTAATTTGTGACCTTGAAGAGAATTTAAACAAAAAAGATCGTTATATGGGTATTCCGACACTTATAGTTGAGATAATATCCCAATCAACTATTTCTAGGGATATGATAAAAAAATTGGACTTATACATGTGCTCAGGTGTAAATGAATATTGGATTGTTAATCCAGCAAACAAGGAAGTCATTGTATATTTTTTTGAAAATAATAATATTGCTGCAAGTAAAACATTTAAAAATAATGAAACTGCAAAGTCAAATTATTTTACAGACCTTAAAATTAGACTGAAGGATGTTTTATAAGTCACTGTATATTTTTTGAAAATGATAACATTGTGAAAATAATAGCATTGTGGCAAGTAAAACATTTAAAAGTAATGAAACTGCACAATCATATTATTTTTCCGATTTTAGGATTAGGAGACTTTTATATGTCTTTATATTGTCAAAGGTATTTAATAGTGTTTACCCACTTTTTTTTAAAGAAGAACCAAAAATTTAAAATAATTTGCAGATTTTGAATAATTTTCAGATTTTGTGTTAAAATCTAAAAAAGTTGTTATTAAGAGCTACTTGATGTTTAATAAAAATGACTATTACTATATTTTTTGTTAAAATTAATAAGTAAACCTTAACAAGATAGCTAATAAGATAACTAATACATTAATTAATTTGAAAAATACATTAATTAATTTGAAATATACTGAAGAGATGGAAAAGATAAAGTTAAAAAAGAATGAAAAGAAAGCCTTGAAAGTTTTAAAACATGAATTATTTAAAAGGTTTAATGTCATTGACTTGCGCATCTTTGGATCAAAGGCTAGGGGAAAAGATACACCTGAATCTGATATAGATGTAATGATAGAGCTTGATAAATAC
>CAYLWJ010000121.1:0-2659 GCA_964387355.1 uncultured Actinomycetota bacterium
TTAAGTTATCACTGTCTATATCTGTTGCATCTACCCATACATCTACTGTTGAGTTACAAATTACTGGGTTATCTGATACAGAAATTGAGTTTATAACAGGGTTATGGTTTTGACCAGAGCCAGATATGTTTGCTTGCTTCCTTTTTTGTTCTGCAGTCTTTGTAAGCATTGCACACTGGTTACGTATTGCAGATAAACAAAAGATAAGAGCTGTAGTAAGTATTGCAAGAATTATAAATAGCTTTGCTTTGGTTTTATTTTTTAATGTATTTAATGTGTTTGGTTTCATTTTACCCCTCACTATTTATTATATAGATAATGGCCTATTAAACACCATTTATATTTAAACTTTTCAAATTAAAAAATTTAAGCAAAAACAGTAAATAAAATTGTTATATAAAGCAGTAAAAATGATTAAAGTATCTGTGGTGACTATGATAAAATCTATGATAGAAAATAAACTGAAGCAGTTATTAAATAGCTAAAGACTAGATAAAATTACTAGTGTTCCTAATTATATTTAATATTTTTAATATTATATTTATAAATTATTTATATTTAGTTTGTCTTTAAATTTAGTTTTACTATTTATACTATTTATAAATAATTTATAAATAATTTATAAATAATTTTTATTTCTTTCCTCCGTAACTTGGTTATTAATTACTTATTCTAATACAAATTGTTATTTTTTCAAGAGATTATATTTAAGAAAATTTTTATTATTTAATTTAAATAATAATGTTTTTTTATTTAAAGCTTTTAGCCAAATCAGGCTTAATATATTATACAGCAGCAATATTATTAAAATTTTTGTTTTCATATTAATTAATATGTACTATCTAAAAGATGTGTTTACACATACTAATAAAAATGCTCTTTGAAAATATTATAAAAGTATAGATTTTAGTAGATAAAACACTACCTCCAAGTTAAAATATATAATTATTGATTATAAAAAAATAAATATAAAAAGGAGGTAGTGTATGACACAAGAACAATCAGCCTTGCATCACAGATATAGTTTACTACTTCATGCAAAATCTATCAAGAATGTATCAGAAGCTTGCAGAATATTTAGGCTGTCAAGAACTGTATATTATAAGTACAAGAAAAGATATGAAGCATATGGGCTAGAAGGCTTAAAAGACAAACAAAGAGCAAAGCCAGTTATGCCAAATAAAACTAAAAAAGATATAGAACAAAAAGTTCTTGATATGGCTAAGAAATACCCAACATATGGGCCAGCTAGACTTGCAAATGAATTAGGTAGAATTGTGTGTGCTGCTACTGTATATAATATTTTAAAAAGACACAATCTATCTAAAAAGTTTGATAGGCTTTTATCCTTAAAAGAAGTGCCTATAAGCATAAATTTAAGCCCTGTGCTTGCTAGAAAGCTAGAAAACACAAAACCTACATCAATTTTTAGTCCAAGGCCAGGATACATGCTATCATTAGATACTTTCTATGTATGTAGATTAAAAGGAATTGGCAGAATTTATCAGTTTACAGCAATTGATACAAATTCATCATTCGGCCTTGCTTATCTTTATACTGATAAGAGTGCAAAGCAAGCTTACTGATTTTCTAAAAAAAGTGTTAGCTATCTTTACTACTTTAGGCATAACAATACATTCAGTACTTACTGATAACGGTAAAGAATACACAACACACTGGGGTAGTTACCATCCATTTGAAGAATACCTTTACATTAATGGCATAAAACACAAATATACTAAAGTTAGATGCCCTTGGACTAATGGCTATGCAGAAAGATTTAACAGAACACTACTTGAAGAATTCTACCAGCCTTCTCTTCTTAGGAAGAGATATGAAAGTTTAAAAGATTTACAAGCCGATCTTGATAGATATCTATACTTTTACAATTTTCAAAGAACACATCAAGGCTATAAGCTTAAAGGCTTAAAACCTTGTAATAAATTATATTACGTAAGTGACTTAAAAGCTTTAAAAGCTTAAAATATATTTATTAATATTTTGCTTGGAGGTTAGTGTTAAACTGTAAACACCAAGCTTAGATTGTACAGGTAATTTATGAAAGAATTAAAAAAGGGTTATTTACTGCGTATTTTAATTGGTGAAGATGACAGTTATAAAGGAAAACCTTTATATGAACAAATAGTTTTGAAGGCAAGGGAGCTTAAATTATCTGGAGCAACTATTTTTAGGGGTATTATGGGATTTGGTGCTGATAGCTTAATTCATACTGCAAAAATACTTAAGTTATCTGAGGATATGCCAATTGTTATTGAAATTGTGGATACAGAGGAAAATATAAATAAAATATTGCCCTTTTGAGATGAAACTATACTAGGTGGACTTGTAACAATTGAAAAAGCTACTATTATTAAATATTCATCAAGTAAATAAATATTAATCAAGTAAAAAAATAAATAAAACATGAAGCAAAAATAATCAATGTTTTTAACCTTCATTTAGAAGTTTTAGAACTTCTTTTGTTTCATTTGTTGGTTTATTGCATGTAAAATTGGAGCAGATATATATAGTAGGTTTTTCATTGATCATTTTCATATCACTAGCATAAGGCACTAATTCTTTAATTTCTGAAAATATATTTATATTATCATTTATATTTTCAGGTGGTTTTAGCACGATAATTTTATTTGGGCAAAAC
>CAYLWJ010000122.1:0-6111 GCA_964387355.1 uncultured Actinomycetota bacterium
ATTTATTATTACAAATTATATTATTTTTACAAATTAAATATTATTATTTTATTATTACAAATTTAATTACAATAGTAATAATATGAATAATTTTACAGTCTTAAGTAGCTTAAAATAATATGAAAGGAACGCTGTGGAAAAAGTATGTATTTTAGGGCTAGGCTATATTGGATTACCTACCGCGTGCATGTTAGCAGAAAACGGCTACAAAGTAACAGGAGTTGATATTGATGATGATGTGATAACTAAATTAAACAATGGCACTCCTCACATTGATGAGCCTGAACTTGAAAATATTTTTTTAAAAGTTTTTAAAGCTGGAAATTTAAAAATTTCTAGAAATGTAGAAAAAAGCGATATATATATTATTTCTGTGCCAACACCGTTAAACAAAAATAACAAAGCTGACTTAACTTATATAATCTCAGCATCAGAAATGATTCAGGATTATGTTAGTATTGGAAATATAATAATATTAGAGTCTACTTCTCCACCGGGAACAACTAGAAATTTAGTAGGAGGCATAATTTCAAAAAGAACAGGTTTGGTTGCTGGAGAAGATTTTTACCTTGCTTATTGTCCAGAAAGAGTTCTACCAGGAAAAATAATATTTGAGCTTGTTAACAATAAAAGAGTAATAGGCGGCATAAATGAAAAATCAGCCGAACTGGCAAAAAAAATATATAGCAGCTTTGTAAAAGCAGAAATCTTTACTACTACTCTTGAGACTTCTGAATTTGTAAAACTTGCTGAAAATACTTATAGAGATGTCAATATTGCTCTGGCAAATGAATTTGCAGAAATTTGCAATGAATATAATATAGATGTCTGGGAAATGATAAAGTTTGCAAATATGCATCCACGAGTTAATATACTAAATCCAGGACCAGGTGTTGGGGGACATTGTATTGCTGTTGATCCTTGGTTCATTTTAGAAAACATTAACAAGAGAGATACTTTAATTGAAAAATGCAGAAAAATAAATAATTCAAGGCCGTTTATTATTTCAGAAAAAGCATTTTCTATAATAAAAGATATAAAAAATCCTAAAGTAACAGTTTTTGGAGTTACTTACAAAGAAAACGTTGGTGATATCAGGGAAAGCCCTGCACTTGTTATTATTAATGAATTAACTAAAAAAGGTGTTGATGTTTTTGTATATGACCCAATTGCGATTGGATATAAAGGAAAAATTTATGATTTCGAGGAAGCCTTACAAAACTCTGATTTATTGCTTCTTTTTGTTGGACATGATGTATTTAAAAAAATTGATTTTAGAAAAATAACTATTTTGATGAGAAATAAAAATATTTTTGATACAAGGAATTTCTTTGATAAAAAATCATTAAAAAGTTTAGGTTTTAAATATTATGGATTATAAACGGGCTAAAGCTTTTGTAAAGCTAAAATTCCTGATAAAAAATTAGCTGTTTTTTGTGTATTATTATACTAATTTTATAAATTAAATAATTTTATAACTTAAAGGTAAGATAATGAAACAAATTTTTGTCAAAAAAGGCAATATATTGGTGTGTGAAGTTCCCTCCCCGATTATTAATGATGATGAAATTTTAGTTCAGGTTTATTATTCTTGTATTTCTCCCGGCACAGAAATTGCAGGTTTAAAAACTACAGCCAAACCCATTTTTAAAAGAATAATTGATAAACCACAAAATATAAAAAAAGTTTTAAATTATATAAAAGAAAAGGGCTTGATAAGCACAATTTATAAAGTAAAAAATAAGATAGATGAAAAAAATCCAATTGGCTATTCTGCCTCAGGGGTTGTTTTAGAGGTTGGAAAAAATATAAAAGGTTTTAAGCCTGGCGATAGTGTTGCTTGTGCTGGAGCTGGTATTGCAAATCATGCTGAATTTATTGCTGTTCCTCAAAACTTAACCGCTAAAATACCTGATAATGTCTCTTTTTCACAAGCTTCTACAACAACATTAGGAGCAATTGCTCTTCAAGGCCTAAGAAGAGCAGATTTAAGACTTGGTGAGACCGCTATAGTTATTGGGCTTGGTATTTTAGGACAACTTTCAATTCAAATGCTTAATGCTTCAGGGATAAAAACTATTGGCATAGATATAAATGATTTCAGAATAAATCAAGCTTTAAAATATGGTCTGGACTTTGGAATTAATCCTAATAATTTAAATGTTATTGAAGAAGTTTTTAATTATACAGACGGGATTGGTGCAGATGCTGTAATAATTACAGCTGCTTCTCAAAGTGAAAACATTATTAATCAAGCAATACAGATGTCAAGAAAAAAAGGCAAAGTAGTAATAGTTGGTGATATATTGCTAAATATTAAAAGAGAAGAGTTTTATAAAAAAGAACTTGATTTATTGATTTCAACTTCTTATGGTCCAGGAAGATATGACGATATTTATGAAAAAAAAGGATATGAATATCCAATTGCTTATATAAGATGGACTGAAAACAGAAATATGCAAGCTTATTTAAATTTAATCTCTAAAAAAAAGATAATACTTGATGATATAATCAATAACAATATCTATACTATAGATGAGGCTAATAAAGCTTATAATGATTTAAGAAAAGAATTAGATGCTCCGCTTATTGCTTTAATTGAATATAATAAAGAGGCTAAACCAAAAACAAAAATATTTAATTCAAATTTAAAGCTATCAAATGATATATCAAAAAGTATCAATGGTAAAATTAATGTTGCTATTATAGGTGCCGGCAACTTCGCTCAAGAGGTGCATCTACCAAACTTAAAAAAATTACAAGAATTTTATAATATTTATGCTATTTGTGATAAAGACCCATCAATTGCAGAAATGCTTGCAAAAAAATTCGGAGCACGATATGCAACCACAGATAATAATGAAATATTTGATGATAAAAAAATCAATATGGTTATTATTTCTACCCGCCATAACCTACATGCAAAACTTTCAATTGAAGCAGCAAAAAATGGCAAAGCAGTACTTGTTGAAAAGCCTATGGCGCTTAACCAGCAGGAACTGACTGAGCTAATTTCAGCTTTAGAAACTTTCAATGTTCCATTTTTGGTAGGGTTTAACAGACGGTTTTCTCCCCTATCTTTGTATATAAAAGAAATTGTTTCAAATCGTATAAATCCTTTAATTATCAATTATAGGATGAATACCGGGTATGTGCCTCCAGAATCATGGCTTTTTTCTGAAGAAGGTGGTGGAAGAAATATTGGGGAGGCTTGCCATATATATGACCTATTTAATTATTTTGTTAATTCTGAAATAAAAGAAGTTAGCGCAAATTCAATTAATCCAAAAACAAAAAATATAATGAGCAATGATAATTTTGTTGTTATTTTAAAATACACTGACGGTTCAATTTGTAATCTTATCTATACTGTAATTGGCAGCAAAGAATTGCCTAAAGAATTAATGGATATTTATATTGATGGCAAAACAATCTTTCTTAATGACTATAAAGAGCTAGTAGTCTTTGGTTTATCAGGTAAAAATAAAAAGCTTTCTTACCAAGATAAAGGACATTTAAACGAACTTAAACAATTTGCCAAATTTATTTTAAACAAAGAAAAGCAAGACATTGGCCCAATACCCTTATGGCAATTAAATCAAGCTACTGTTATAAGTTTTGAAGTTGAAAAACAAATAAATCAAAACTAATGAAAAATTACCAATATTATATCGATACAATAACCCAAACAATAATCATAAGGAATATTTTTTTATAATAATTATATAAAAATTTTAAATAAAAACATGTGTGGAATTGTTGGTATTTTAAATTTTGCTGATAAATATACTATTAATGAGAATCTCTTAATAAAAATGAGAGATGTTATGGCTCATAGGGGACCTGATGACTGTGGCATCTGGGTTTCTAATAACAAAAAAATAGGACTAGCACATAGAAGACTCTCTATTATTGATACTTCAAAGACAGCTTCACAACCAATGACAAATGAAAATAATTCTATTTTTATTGTTTTTAATGGAGAAATTTATAACCATTTTGAAATAAGACCTGAACTTGAAAAACTAGGACATAAATTTAAAACTGATCATAGTGATACAGAAGTTATTATTCATTCTTTTGAAGAATGGGGCATCAATTGCATTGATAAATTCAGAGGAATGTTTGCATTTGCTATCTGGGATGATATAAAAAAAGAATTATATTTAGTAAGAGATAGAGTTGGAATAAAGCCAATTTACTATTACAAAGATAAAAACAAATTAATCTTCGCTTCTGAAATAAAAAGTATACTTGTTGATCCAGAAATAAAAAGAGATGTAAATATTGAAGGATTTTACAACTACTTATCTTTTTTAACTGTTCCTGCTCCACAAACAATGTTTAAAAATATATACAAAATTCCTGCTGGAAGTTATCTAAAAATTTCTAGCAATGGAGATATTAAACAAATAAAATTCTGGGATGTTTATGACCATACTAAACCACTTATAAACGTATCAGAAGAAGAGATAGCTGAAAATCTATTAAATGAATTAAGAGTGTCGGTTAAATACAGAAAAATTAGTGATGTTCCTGTTGGAGTATTTTTATCTGGCGGATTAGATTCAAGTACTAACCTTGCATTATTCTCTGAAAATAGCAAAGAAAAAGTAAAAGCTTTTACAATTGGTTATAAGGGAGATAATAAATCATATGAAAATGAGTTTAAGTATGCAAAAATTATGTCTACATTAATAAATACAAACAATTTTGTAAAAATATTAGATATTGAAAATTTTATAAATTTTTTTAATACACTCATCTACCATCAAGATGAGCCCATTGCAGACCCAGTTTGTTTTCCTGTTTATGAAGTATCAAAATTAGCAAAGGAAAACGGAGTAACAGTATGTCATGTTGGCGAGGGCAGTGATGAGCTTTTCATGGGTTATCCTAGCTGGAAAACATTTCTAGATTTATATAGATTAAATGATAAATTCAATAATTCTTTATTAAAAAAAGTTGGCTTATTTTCCTTAGGATTAATTGGAAAAAAGAAAAAATCTTATTATGAGTGGCTTAGAAGAGCAATAAGTGATGAACCCATTTTTTGGAGTGGTGCAGAAGCATTTTTTGAATACGAAAAAAAAATCCTAGTTTCTAAAGATTTAATCAAATATTTAAAAAACTATAGCTCTTACGAAGTCATCAAGCCAATTTATGAAAATTTTTTAGAAAAATCATGGGAAAAATCACCACTTGCATGGATGAGTTATGCTGACTTAAATTTAAGACTTCCAGAACTTCTGCTTATGAGAGTTGATAAAATGAGCATGGCTGTTTCATTGGAAGCAAGAGTTCCTTTTCTTGACCATGCGTTTGTCGAATTTGCAATGTCTATTCCTCAAATAATAAAAATAAATAAAGGTATTCTCAAATATATTTTAAAAAAAGCAGTAAAAGGTATAATTCCAGATAACATAATTAATAGACAAAAACAAGGTTTTGGGGTTCCTATAAATGAGTGGTTTTTTGATAAGCTTGGAAACTTTGCATATGAAAAAATAAAAAATTTTTCAAAAAGAGCCAATTATTTCAATAATAACTATTTAGATTGGCTATTAACAAAAAATATTTCAGAAAAACATAGATCTGAAAAAATTTGGTATTTATTAAATTTTGTTTTATGGCATGAAAAATGGATTGAAAATTAATTATAATAGTAAAAATAAAATATTTAGTAACTATTTTAATTAAAATATAATTTTTATGATTTTAATATTTAAAGCTTTAAGAAAAATATATAAAAAAATAAAGTATAAAATTATCTTTAAACTTTATAAAAATAAAAACGATAATTTTTATACAAAAAAATTTTTAAAAATAATTATAAAAAAATACCACAATAATAACTTACCTATAATAAAAGAAGAATTAAGCAAGAATATAGAAACAAACATTTTTAAAATTCTTGAACTAGAAAAGAACCAAAATATTTTCAAATCTTTCTTAGACATTTACAAATCAAAAATAATCTCTGATGCTAATAAAATTTGTGATCATAAATTTACTTTTTTAGGGGCAACAGATATGAGTGCATCATACATTTTAAAAGATGCTGAAAAGAAATATGATCATAATAGTTTTGACAACATAAAATCAGAATAT
>CAYLWJ010000123.1:0-4731 GCA_964387355.1 uncultured Actinomycetota bacterium
ATTATATTAAAATAAATTAAAAAATAAATTGAATATAAATTGAATATAAATTGAAATATAAAATTGTGATTTCGTAAAGTTTTTTAATTTTAAATATGTTTTAATGTTTATTATTTTAAATAATATTTTTGGAGAGGTGAAATGAAAGTTTGCGTTGTTGGGACAGGCTATGTTGGGTTAGTTACAGGGGTTTGTCTTTCTGAAATTGGGCATAATGTAATTTGTGTTGATAATGACAGCGAAAAAATAAAAAAACTTTTATCAGGAGTAATGCCAATTTATGAACCTGGACTTGACATTTTAGTTTTAAAAAATTTAAATTCTAAAAACTTGCAATTTACTACTGACATTTCTTCAGCAATTAAGTCACAAGACATTATTTTTATATGTGTAGGAACGCCCCCTCGTCCTGACGGCAGTGCAGATTTGCAATATGTTGAAGAGGTTGCAAAGCAAATTGGAAATAATATAAATAGCTATAAAATTGTTGTAAATAAAAGCACAGTTCCAATTGGTTCTGGTGACTGGGTTTCAATAATAATTAATGATAATATAAATTCAAACAATAACCTTAACAGCAATGACTCTAACTATGACCCTAACAATAACCTTAAAAATGACTCTAAAAATAACCTTAAAAATAATAACAATAGCCTTAACAAAAAAAGTGATATTGTTAGTTTTAAATTTGATGTAGTTTCAAATCCAGAATTCCTTAGAGAAGGAACAGCCATAGCTGATACTTTTTTTCCAGATAGAATTGTTCTAGGCTCATCAAGCAAAGAAGCTATAAATATAATGAAAAAATTGTATGAACCAATAATAAATCAAAGTTTTAAAGTTTGTGATGAACTACTCAAAATTTTACCAAATACTAAAAACACAAGCCCAATTCCTGTTGTTGAAACTGATTTAGTAAGTGCAGAGATGATTAAATATGCTGCAAATTCTTTTTTAGCAACCAAAATATCATTTATAAATGAAATTGCAAACATTTGTGAAAAAGCTGGCGCTGATATAAAAAAAGTTGCTTATGGTATTGGGCTTGATTCAAGAATAGGTCCAAAATTTTTAAATGCTGGAATTGGCTGGGGTGGTTCTTGCTTTCCAAAAGATGTTTCTGCTCTTACAAAAATTGCAGCAGAATACGGCATTTCTACTCAGCTTTTAAACGCAGTAATAAATGTTAACAGCCAGCAAAGACATAAAGTTGTACAAAAAGTGCAAGAAATGTTAAAAATAGTAAAAGGAAAATCAATAGGTATCTTAGGAATATCTTTTAAACCTAATACAGATGATACCCGTGATGCTCCAGCTATTACCATTATAAATAATTTAATTAATTTAGGCGCAAAAATAAAAGCATATGACCCTGTAGTTAAAAAAATTCCAGAAAGTTTAAATCCAAAGACTATATTTTGTCCAAAAGTTGAAGATGTTTTTGATGGGGCTGACCTTATTATTCTTGCAACTGAATGGGAAGAATTTGCAAATTTAGATTTTTGCCGCCTTTCAAAGAAAATGAGAGAAAAGAATTTAATAGACGGAAGGAATTTTTTAGATAAGGAAAAGCTTTTAAGTTTAGGTTTTAACTATATTGGAATTGGAAGATAAAAGTAATTATAAAAATCATTAGAAAAAGATATTAAAAATAGAAATCAGAAAATAGCAAATTATGAAAATTAGAAAATAAAATATTAGAAAATGAAATATTATAAAAATTAAATATTAGGAAATTAAATATTAGGAAAATAAAATGAAAGAAAATCAAAAAAGTTTTAAAGGTAAAAAAACAGCAGTTGTTACAGGTGGTGCAGGATTTATTGGTAGTCATTTATGTAAATTTTTACTTAATAAGGGATTTCGTGTAATTTGTATTGATGATTTAGTAACTGGAACTTTAAAAAATCTTGAAAGTATAAAAGATGATGATTTTGAGTTTATTAACCATGATATTACTGAATTTATAAAAATAGATGAAAAAGTTGACTGCATATTTCATTTTGCATCTCCTGCAAGTCCTCTTGATTATATTCAGCTTCCAATACAGACGTTAAAAGTTGGTTCTCTTGGAACTCATAATGTTTTAGGGCTTGCTAAATCTAAAAGAGCAGTGATGGTGCTTGCTTCAACATCTGAAGTTTATGGAGATCCTCTTGTACATCCTCAAACTGAAAATTATTGGGGAAATGTTAATCCTATAGGTCCTAGAGGGGTTTATGATGAAGCAAAAAGATTTGCTGAAGCATTAACAATGGCTTATCACAGGCAGCAGGGTGTAGATACAAGAATAGCGAGAATTTTTAATACTTATGGACCTAATATGAGAATAAGAGATGGAAGAGTTATTCCTAATTTTATTACGCAATGTTTGAAAGGTGAGGATATTACAGCTTATGGCACTGGTAAACAAACCAGAAGTTTTTGCTATATTGATGATATGGTTGAAGGGATATTTAAATTATCACAAGCAGATTTTCATTATCCAATAAATTTAGGAAATCCTACAGAGACATCAATACTTGAGCTTGCTGATATTATAAGAAATATTATTGGCTCTAAAAGTAAAGTAGTTTTTCAGCCCCTGCCTCAAGATGACCCAAAGGTTAGAATGCCTGATATAAGCCTTGCAAAAAAAATATTAAATTGGGAGCCAAAAGTAAGTCTTGAGGAAGGCTTAAAAAAGACTGTTGAGTGGTTTAAAAAAATATTAGAGTTGTAAATGCAATTGCAAATATTATGAATAGAATATTTTTATTATATAAATTATTTTTTAAAATGTTATAAATTGTTTTAGCAATTTTTATAATATTTTGTATTTTTCAAAAAATAATTTATCTAAAAAATAATAGAAAATAAGATAATTAAATATAATTAAATATAGGATAATTAAGTTTGGAGGAAAAATTGATTGAAGGTGTTGTATTAAAAAAATTAAAAGTTATTCCTGATGAGCGTGGAAGATTAATGGAAATGATGAGAAGTGACGATGAATTTTTTGAAAAGTTTGGGCAGGTTTATATGACAACGGCTTATCCAGGAGTGGTTAAAGGCTGGCATTATCATAAAATTCAAGATGACAATATGGTAATAGTAAAAGGAATGATGAAAATAGTTTTATATGATGGAAGAAAAGAATCTAAAACTTATGGTCAGATAAATGAGTTTTTTTTAGGCGAGCATAATCCCTGCCTTCTTCATATTCCTAAAGGTGTTCTTCATGGGTTTAAGTGTATAAGTGAAACTGAGGCAATTTGTATAAATGTTCCTACTGAAAAATATAATTATGATAATCCTGATGAATACAGGGTAGATCCGCACAGCAAGGAAATTCCTTATGACTGGAAAAGAAAGGATGGCTAGCTATGGCTGAATTTAGCAGTATAAAAAAAGAATTTAAAAGAGATTTTAAAACTTTACTTATAACTGGTGGTGCAGGTTTTATTGGAAGCAACTTTATTCATTATATGATGGAGAAATACCCCCAATATGAAATTATAAACTTAGATAAATTAACCTATGCTGGAAATTTAGAAAACCTAAGAGATATAGAAAACAGCCCTAATTATAAATTTGTAAAAGGCGATATTTGTGATAAAAATATTGTTGAAGATATATTTAAAAACAATCAAATTGATGCAATTATAAATTTTGCAGCAGAATCACATGTTGACAGGTCAATTGAAGATCCTGGCGTTTTTATTCAAACTGATGTTTATGGGGTTTTTGTCTTACTTGAGGCTGCTAAAAAATATAATGTAAAAGTTTTTCTTCAAATAAGTACAGACGAGGTTTACGGCTCAATTATTGATGGCTCATTTAAAGAGACTGACCCGCTTTGTCCAAACAGTCCTTACTCAGCATCAAAGGCTGGCGCTGAAATGATAGTTCGTTCATTTTTTAAGACTTTTGGCACCCCAATTTTAATTACAAGAACTTCTAATAATTTTGGGCCTTATCAGTATCCTGAAAAATTAATACCTTTATTTGTTACAAATTTAATGGAAGGTAAAAAAGTTCCGCTTTATGGTGATGGCTTAAATGTAAGGGATTGGATATATGTTACTGATAATTGTGAAGCACTTGATTTAGTTTTACATAATGGAAAAATTGGCGAGGTTTATAATATTGGTGCTGGAAATGAAAAGCCTAATATCTGGATAACAAAGAAATTAATTGAGCTTGTTGGAAGAGATGAAAGTTATATTCAGCCAGTTGCAGATAGACCAGGCCATGACAGAAGGTATTCTGTAGATTGCACAAAAATTCAAAAAGAGCTTGGATGGAAGCCAAAAACAGATTTTGAGTCTGCTCTTAGAAAAACAGTTCAGTGGTATATGCAAAATGAAAACTGGTGGAAGCCTTTAAAGTATAAGGGCGTAAAATAAATTTGCTTAAAATAAATAAAGCATTTACTTAAAAGAAATAAAGCAATAAGTAAAGAAATATTTAGTAATTGTAGTAATTAGTAGCAATATATTAGTAGCAATATATAAGGGAATAACATAATAGTAATATATAAAAATATAAAATATAGCAATGTATATAGCAAATAAAAAAATAGGTTGAAATTAAATGGCAAAACATGCTAAGAAACAAAGTTTCTTTAAGTCTAAGAAAAATATTAAATATCTAATTATAATTTCAGTTTTTTTAATTTTGGTGCTGACTTCCTGGTCATGGCTTTTTCTTTTAAATCCTGATATTTCAAAAAAAGCTGAACCTTTTATA
>CAYLWJ010000124.1:0-4334 GCA_964387355.1 uncultured Actinomycetota bacterium
CATTTAAATATTTTTCTAAGATATTTTCTAAAAATTTGTTCTCTTCTCTAATTATATTTATTGTTTTAATAATTTTTTTTGCAAAATTTTTAGAAAAGTTTTCTTTAATATACGGGATTAATAAATTTCTTATTTTATTCCTAAAGTAAATATTCTCTAAATTACTTTTATCAACACAAAAAGGAATTTCTTCTTGATTTAAACAATTTAGAATATCCTCCCTGAAAGTTTCTATCAGTGGTCTAATTATTATATGTGGCTTTAACAAATCATGGTCTACAGGCTTAATAGATGAAAGTCCATCTAAACCAGCGCCCCTTAGCAAATGCATAAAAAAAGTTTCTATGTTATCATCTGCATTATGGCCAATAGCAATTTTTAATTGTCCAATTTCTTTTTTTAATTGTTTAATTTTAATTTCTTGAATTTTATTTGCAGTTTTTGCCAGAAGCTCCAATCTTAAATTTCTAGCAGCATCCTGAAAAGACAGCTTCTTTTCTTTTGCAATTTTCTTTACATCATAAACTTCTTTATAAAGTGGGATACATAAAGCTTTGCAAAAATTTGTCACAAAATCAGCATCAGACTTAGACTGCCCATTACGAGTCATATGATCAAGATGAAAACAATAAAGGCTTAAATTAAAATTTTCTTTTATCAAATTAAAAAAATGTGTTAAAAAAACAGAATCAGGGCCACCAGAGATAGAGATTAACACACAATCATTATCTCGAATCATACAGTACTTATTAACTGTTTTTAAAACATTTTTAAAAATTAAATTTTTAATATTAATACTATTATTTGTATTAGCTGTTTTCATAATTAGTTTGTGCTAAACAATTCAGATAAAATATATCAGATTATAGAAAATTATTTAAAACATTTATAATTATATCTATTCAGTCTGCCTAATTAGCCTAGCAGCAAGTTTTTTAATAAATTTTATAATTAATCAATTTAATAAACATTTTTAATTATCTTGTTAATCAGCTTGAAAATTCAGCCTTTTAATACTCTTGGAATAGCCTGTCTTTTCATCAATATCTATTATAACTCCATTTATCCAATTATCATCTGTTGCTACTACAAATCGATGTGGCATTAAAGTTAAAAATCTATCAATTATTAATTCTTTTTTAACACCTATCACTGAATCCCTTGGACCAACCATCCCAACATCAGTAATATAAGCGGTACCTCTGGGCATAATTCTCTCGTCAGCAGTCTGAACATGAGTATGAGTTCCAATAACTGCACTAACCCTGCCGTCTAAATACCACCCCATTGCAATTTTTTCACTTGTGACCTCTGCGTGGAAATCTACAATAATTATGTGAGTTTGTGGCCTAATTTCTAACAGTATCTCATCCATTTTTCTAAAAGGACAATCAAAATTTTCCAAAAAAACTCTACCACAAATATTAACTACTGCTACTTTTAATGACTTAATTTTAGGTAAATTATCAGATGTGTATATGTAATAACCATATCCTGGTGTTTTTGGCGGATAATTTGCAGGCTTTAATAATCTTGGTTGATTTTCTATATAATCATATATTTCTTTTTTTTTAAATATATGATTGCCGGACGTTAAAACATCCACTCCATTTTGTAATAAAGAATCAGCAATTTTTGGATTAATTCCTATACCCCCTGCAGCATTTTCACCATTTGCTATTGTCAAATCAATTGAATTTTCTCTGACTAAATCTTGGAGCTCTCTTATAAGACAATTTCTGCCAGGTCTTCCAAAAATATCCCCTAAAAATAATACTTTCATTTTTAACTTTCTAGATTAAGTTTTTATTTTTTAAATTTTTAAATTTTTAATTTTTTAAGGTTCTAATTTTTTAAGTTTTTAAGATTTTAAGATTTTAAGGTTTTAAGGTTTTAAGGTTTTAAGGCCAAAAATTAATTTTCCATTCATCGTTTTCTTTAATTAAAGATACTATTATATCTTTAAAAATTTTTTCTTCGCCATCATAAGTATCATATAAATCAATACAAACAAGCGCTACATTGTTTTTTACTTCTACCCAGTTTATTTCAATTTTTGTTATTTTTGTTACATTTTTCATTGCTTCTTTAAAATCATCAAGCGTATAAATTTCTCTTTCATTTAAATCTTCTTCAGAAGCTTTTGGTTGCTCAATAAATTTTATATGAGTAGACTTATATTTTTTACTAACCTCCTCTTGGCTAATATTACTCTGGTTATTTTGTTGTGTTTCAGCGGAGCTGTAAGAACTATTAAAGTTGCTTAAATCTTGAGTGGTGGTAGTTAAATTTTCTATATCCTCTTTAAAGGTTGAGTTCTTTAAATCTTTGTAAATATATAAATATTTGTATGCACTTTCATAATCACCTAAAATTAATGAATTAAAAAAAGACTTTACAATATTAACTGCTTTATCTGCTTCTTCCTCTTTGTTTATAAAATTTAAGAGATTCTTTTTTACTTCATTAACCTTAGCACAGCTTATTAAAAAAAATTGAGCTAATGCAGTTACTATTAAAATTAATAAGATAAGAAAAAATACTGATAGCCTTATTTTATTTGAAAATGCTAATAATAATTTTTTAATATTTTTAGTGTTATTTTTTATTTTAATATTTATCCTTAAATTATTATTTTTTTCTTAAATTTAAACATAAATTAATTCTTACTAAATAAATTGATTTTACTATTTTAAAAGATTGATAATTAGCAAATTTAATAAATTGATAATAGAATGGTCGCGGGGATAGGATTTGAACCTATGACCTTCGGGTTATGAGCCCGACGAGCTACCAGACTGCTCCACCCCGCAATGAATTTAAACTTCCAATATTAAAACAATACAAAGCCAATTAATAACCTAAGTATAACCAATGCATTACCAGAGTATAACTAATGCATAGTCATTGTAAAACCAATGCAAAATGTAATTATAATATTTTTTTTAAAATTGTCAAAATCTTTCAGTTGGAACCTTGACAGGTTTTTCAAACTCAATCTTTTTTAAAACCGCCTTTAAGCTTAAAAGTTCATAACCCTTTACAATTGTAGAAAGGTCTAACCTTACTAATGGATAAATTGCATCATTGTATTTTACATAAAAGCCATTTTTTATTAAATATTTAAAAGGTATTGTTTGACTATAAGCATAATCATCAATATCAGATTCATTGCTTAATCTCTTACAAACAGATTCAATAGAGTTTATTTTATTTTTAATAAGGTCTTTTTCAAGCTCGATTAAAAGTTTTTTTGCTATCCCTAAATTTCTATATTCTGGAAGAACGTAAAGACAGCTTAAAAACATACTTTCAGGATCAGGCGGGTAAAAATTAAAAAATTTAAGCCTTGAAAAAAGGTAATACTTTCCAGCAATTAAAATACCAACACATTTCCTGTTAGTAAATGCAGCTTTGACAATCCCGCCATTTTTTATTATAAAACCTAAAAAATTTCCCTTATTTCTAATATTTTTAAGCTCAAAGATTTTGTTTTTTACAAACTGCCATAAAGAGGTGTTTAAATTAATATCATCAAACAAACTTAAGCCAAGTGTACTGGTCCAAAAAGTACAATCAGCGCAAGGAAGTTTTAATTTGTTAATTTTATCTAATTCAACATTTTTAATTGTAAAATTAAGGTCCATAAATCAAACCTATAAATTTAAATTTTTTATACTTTAAATAATTAACAGGTTGTAAAATTTAGCTTCAATGTAATTTTGCTACATTTCATTAGAATTTCATTATTTTTTTTATTTAAAAATAAATATACATTATTTTTGCAAAATTGTTTATAATCTTCTATCATTTTATATTTATTATTGCATTATCATTGTTTATTATTTCTATATAATAATTACTTTGTTTTTATTTTATTTTGTTTTTATTAAAATATTGCTGTTATCATTAATAAAATTAAAATAAATATTTATAAAATATTATATTACTAAAATTATTTATTACTAGAATTATTATTGCTAAAATTATTATAAAATATAATATAAGGGTCAAAATCTAAACTTATTAGTGTCCCTGTAGCTCAGATGGATAGAGCACAGGTTTCCTAAACCTGGTGTCGGCAGTTCGAATCTGCCCAGGGACGCCAAACCTAACTTAACGCATATCTGTAAAGGATTGGGAAAGAAATTTAATTTCTGAAATCCATAATATTAAAAACATATTCATAAATACCATAAGACATTACCAGAATAAAATAATAAAGGCAATATATTGGATGAAAATATATTCAGTAAAAACTTCAGAAATTTCTGGAACCAGTTTTCGAGAAATCAACATGGACTTAAATTAACCTATCTTTATTTAAGAGCAAT
>CAYLWJ010000125.1:0-11733 GCA_964387355.1 uncultured Actinomycetota bacterium
CTTATGGTCTGTATTTAAACGATAATGTTACATATAATATCATCTCTACAATATTAAATCGTGTCTCAAGGCTTACTTTTTTAAGTAATAAGAAAATAATTGGTATAACAACTTATTTTATTAAATTATTAAATATTAAAATTTCTAATATTTATCAAAGAGTTAAGTATTTAAGCGGAGGTAATCAACAAAAAATATTAATTTCAAAATCTTTAGCATATGACCCAGAAATATTGATTGCTTTAGATCCTACTAGAGGTGTTGATGTTGGTACAAAAGAAGATATACATAAAATTTTAAAAGAGGCTTCAGAAAAAGGAACCGGTATATTATTAGTATCTTCTGAATTAGATGAAGTAATTAATATGAGTGATAGAATACTAGTTTTTGTAAAAGGTAACATAACTAAAGTTATAGATAAAAAAGATTTTGACAACTTTCAAATTACTTTAGCTATAAATAGGAGCATGGATTATGGTGATTAAAAATATTAACAAAAATAAATTTTTTAAAAAAAATTATTATAAGAGAAGTATTATTTTTGAAGAGTTACCGTTGCTGATATTTATTATCGTTATTGGTGTAGTACTTACTTTTTTATCTCCAAATTTTTTAAATATTCAAAATATTACTGCAGTTTTACTTGGTGCATCATTTGATTCACTAATTGCTGTTAGCATGACTCTTTTGTTAATATCAGGTGGATTTGACTTATCAGTTGGATCTATAGCTGGTTTTGGTGGAGTAATGGCGGGAAAAATGTTGGTTTATGGGTTAAGTCCTTTTGTTGCGGTAATTGTTGGAATATTATCTGGAGCATTTGTTGGTCTAATAAATGGTTACATAATTTCAAAAATTAAAATTAATGCTTTAATAACAACATTAGCTATGCTTAATATAATAAGAGGTACTATTTATATAATTACAAGAGGATTAGGCATATCTAATTTACCAGATAATTTTAATATAATAGCCCAAAAGAAATTTTTTACTTTTCAAACTCCTATTATTATTATGTTGGTTTTTATTATATTAGCAGATATATTTTTTAGGAAGTCAGTTTTTTTCAGACAATATTATTTTATTGGAGGTAATGAAGAGTCAGCCAGATTATCAGGAATAAAAGTAGACTTTTTAAAAATATTGGCTTATGTTATTAGTGGTGCTATGGCGGCTTTGGCTGGTATTTTAATGGCTGCGAGAATGGGTGGTGCGGTCTCTACAGCTGGTATGGGAATGGAACTAAGAGTTATAGCTGCTTGCGTTATTGGTGGTTGTTCGCTTAGTGGTGGAAAAGGAACAATGCTAGGTTCTTTTTTAGGAGTTATATTAATGGGTTTAGTGAGTAATGCTTTTAACTTGTTAGGAGTTTCGATTTATTGGCAACAAGCTGTTATGGGAGGAATTTTATTATTTGCAGTTTTAATTGATGTATTGAGAAGGAGAGATTAAATTAATAAAGGATTGGGTTTTTAGAAAATTCTAATTGCTATATTTTCTGGCTTTCTATAAAGTTTTTAAGAAAGAAAAGAGTAATATTTTTTATTTTTTAGAAAGTCTCTAATTTTATAAAACTTTTTTAATTTTAATAGTTTTTACATCTTAATTTTTGAAAAAACTTGCAAAAAAAATTAAATAGTACTAATTTCAAATGTTGTATAATTTATACTTATAGTTCAAAAGAATTTTTTTTAAAAAAATTTATACAGGCTTTTTAATTTAAATTACTGGCTGTTTTCTTTTTTCTCCATAGGTATAGGTGTAACTCCAGCTGCTTCAGAAACTATTGTCTGTACTTTATTTGTATCTACTATTATTTTTGCATTTTGTCTTAAAGAGTTTTCAACTGCCTCAATTTTTTTAAGTATTTGTGCATTACCTGTAAAATATTTTTGTGCTGCTTCATTTATTAACCTTATTTTCTCTGCTTCAGCCATAGCAACAAGCCTTATTGATTCAGCTTTACCCTCAGCAGTTAAAATTAAACCCTGTTTTACACCTTCAGCTTTTTTTATTTCTGCTCTTTTTTCACCATCTGCTCTTGTTTCAGTAGCTGTAGCTATATCCATTGCTGCAATTTTTTCCTGCTCAGCTTTTACTACTTTATTCATAGCTTCCTGAACATCTGGCGGTGGCTGAATTTTCTGAATTTCTACCCTTAATACCTCAACACCATAGCTGTTTGTTTCTTTATCTAAAACAGTTTCAACTTGTGAGTTTATTTCACTTCTTTTTTCATTTGCATCAGTTAATGTCATATTTCCTATAACAGCTCTTAGAGTTGTTCTAGCAAGGCTTGTAAGTTGTGCTCTATGATCATCTACGTTATACAAGCTTGCTTTAACATCTTTTATTTGGTAATAAACTACAGCATCTACTTCAGCATTTAACTTATCTTTAGTAATAACCATTTGAGGCATTACATCTACCATTTGTTCTGTTATATTTACTTTATACATCTTATCAATTGTTGGTATAATCCATGTAAGTCCAGCATCTTTTATTCTCTGAAATTTTCCAAATCTCTCTATTACTCCTTTTTCAATGGGTCTAACTGTTTTAAATCCTGAAAATAAAATAATTAAAGCGCCAACTACTGTTAATATTGTTCCAATTAAGTAAAATCTTAAGAAAAACATTATAATACCAGCGATTATTGGTAAAACTCCAACGATAAGCATAAAATCACCCCTTTTTATTCTTTTTATTTTCTTTTATTTTTTTAGATATTTTAATGCATCTTCTAATTCGGGAATTTTAGAAATGTCTTTATCTTTTGGAAGCAAGTCCCATAAAATTTCTACTGCCCAAGAAGATGCTAAACCGACTACAGTCGGACACTTAATTGAATGCGCACCCATTTTTTCAAATTCTTCAAGCTCTTTTTTATCTATTCCTAGATTTTCCTCATCCATTAAATTAAAAGTTCTCCCATATATTACTTTATGAATATCACGACATATTATTGAATTGTATTTTTCTTTGAATTTCTTAAATAGCTTTTGTCCCAAAATAGATGATTTAATATAGCTTTTACCTTCTTCCCATTGCTCATAGGTTCTGCCAAAGAAAAATCCAAATACTACAAGCCCGCCAGAAAAAGCGCCGCAATTGCCAAAAGTTGTAACAGCTGAACCGCCCTCAAGTGCTGATAGGCTTTTAAATATTAGTGGGTTTTTATATCCAAGAACAGACATGACTGCATGAAAAGTCTCCTGTGCGCAGTTAGTTCTATTTGATTCACCTTCAAAGCCAATTTTAAATGCAAGTTTTATTGCTTGCTCTTTTGTTAAATTATTTATTGTTTGAGAATCCATTATTTGTCCTATCTTTTATTTTTAAATATATTCAAATAATTGCATTAAAAGTTTAAAATATAGCAATGACTAAGAAAAATAAAAAATTATTACTAATTAAGACTGCTAAAGCAATATCGATTGTCTTTGACGGTTCTGTATTGGCAACCCCAATTTTTGTTGCTTCAAGTTTTTTAAATAAACTATCTACTCATTCTACTAGTAATTTAAAAAGTTTTAAAGAAATTTTTATATCTTTTATTATTGCTGTGATATTTACAGCACTAATTCCTTACACTTTAATTTTATTATTATATAAGAATGGCAGGATAAAAGATTTACAAATATCAAGAAGGAAAGAAAGGCTTTTTCCTTTATTAATAGTAAATATAAGTGTGATTTTAGGGTATTTCCTATTTGTATTTTCAAACCCTGAAAAGTTACTGAAAAGTGTTTATTTAATTTACTTATTTTCTTTACCCGTAATAAGTTTAATTACCATTTTCTGGAAAATTAGTTTCCATGCAAGCTATATAACTTTATTTTCTATAGTTTATATTATGGTTTTTGGCAAATGGGCAGTTTTTACTCTGCCACTTATTCCTCTTGTTGGATGGTCAAGGATAAGATTAAGAAAGCATACCTTAGCGCAAGTTATAGCTGGGTTTGGTATTACATTGGCAATTTGTCTTATAATATTTTATTTTTTTGGTTTTTTAAGTTTTTCTTATTGGGCAGTAATTGATTTTATAGATTTCTTTAAAGGTATTTATAGTTATTTATATTTAATCATTCCTAGTTTTAGTATTTCAGCAGTTATTGTTTTGGTATATTTATTTTTTTACCTTTATAATAAAAATAAAAATTCTAAAGAGAAGATTTAATAGATTTAATTAAAATAAAATTAAAATGTAAAGTAAAAGAAAAATAAAATAATATTAAAGTAAGAATAAAGAAAAAATAAAATAAAAATTGCATAAAAAACTTATTAAGATGTGCGTTAAGTGCAGTAAGGGGGTTTGTTTATGGGCAAAATATCTGATGAGAGCTTTAAACCAAGTAATGTAAGCCCTGATAGTGAAAATGGGGAAAAAAGTGAAAAAACAATAATAGATACAAAATTTAGAACCAAAGAAATAGTGAAAAAAGGCTCAAAGTTAGGTAAATATTCTGACTTAATTGTGGGTAAAAAAGGTATTTTAGCACTTTTAAAATACGAGCTGATAACTAGTTTATTTTCAAGTTTTCCTGGAGCCTTAGGAATATTACTAAGAGGCATATTTTATAGGCTTTTATTTAAAAGAGTAGGAAGAAATGTTAATTTTGGCAAAAACATCACCATTAGGCATCCTAATAAAATAATAATTGGAGATAATGTTATTATTGACGAAAACTGTATGTTAGATGCTAAAGGTAGCACAAATGAAGGGATTGTTATAGGAAATAATTGTTTTATTGGAAGAAATTCAATTTTAAGCTGTAAAAATGGAGACATTGTTTTAGGATCAAATATTACTGTCGGGTTTAATTGTGAGCTTTTCAGTGCAAGTAAACTTATTATTGGCTCTGATACATTAATAGCTGCATATGTTTACTGCATAGCAGGTGATCATGAATATAATACTGTTGAAAAACCAATTGGTTCTTTAAATGCAGTAAGCAGGGGAATAATAATAGAGGAAGGTTGCTGGCTGGGCTCAAAAGCACTTATTTTAGATGGTGTAAAAATTGGAAAAAATTCAATAATTGGTGCTGCAGCTGTTGTAAATAAGGATATACCAGGCTATTCAATAGCCATAGGAATACCTGCATCTGTAGTTAAAAGTAGAAAAGAATCTTAACAATTTATTTGTAAACATATTCAATGTTTATTTGCAAACATCTTCTATGCTATTAAAAACAATTTCTGGGTGCAGTTCATTAATTTTTTGTGCTGCAAGTTCAGAAATTTCTGTCTCTTTTATATAATTTAAGATGTCGGATTTTTTCCCAGGAAACTTAAAGTTTTTTAAAATATCATAAATTTCAAGATCGCAAATTATTTTAACGTTTGAGCAAATCTCATCAATTGAATTAAATGTAGTATCTTTTAATTTGTTCAAAGCAATAATAGATGCTTCACTTAAATTTTTCTTTTGTTGGGCTAATAAAAGAACTTCTTTTTTTGATATTGGAAAATTTGTTTCTTTTAATAAATTAATTATTTCAAAATTACATAGTATGCTCATTGTAAAAGCTCCTTATTGTATTTAAATAAAGGTTTCTAAAATTTTAATTATTTTATTATTATAACATTTTTAAAATATTATTTAATAATTTTAATATCATTATGATGTTTTAAATCTAAAATTTTGATAATATATTAACTCTACATTTAATAAAATTTATTGTTTAAGCTTATTAATTAAATTATGTTTTAATGAATATTTAACAAATATTAAAAATTATTAAAATTGTATTTTATAAATCATTATGGATGTTGTTACTGGTGCAACTGGAATGCTAGGCAACTCTCTAGTAAGAGAATTGCTAAAAAACAAAAGAAAAATAAGAGTGCTTATTAGAAAAACGTCTGATGTTACCTGTTTTAATGACTGCAGTCCTTACATTGAATATTTTACAGGAGATGTACTTGATTTAAATTCATTAAATTTAGCGTTTGAAGGAGCAGAATTTGTTTATCATTTAGCTTCAGAAGTATCAATATTGCCAAGGCCTGATAAAACTTTAGAAAAAGTAAATCTTGAAGGAACAAAAAATGTTATTAAGGCATGCATTAATAACAATGTAAAAAGATTAATATATACAAGTTCAATACATATTTTTAAAGAGCCTCCGCTTTATAAAAAAAGTGCTATAGTAAATAAAATTATAAATGAGGATTTAGAGATTGATTTAAATCATCCATTTGGCCCATATAACCAAACTAAGGCAGCTGCTACAATTGAAGTTTTAAATGCTGTTAGGCAAAATCCTGATTTTGATGCTGTAATTTTATGTCCTACTGCAATTTTAGGTCCTTATGATTTTAAAATTTCCAATTTAGGTTATTTAATTTTAAATTACTGTAAAGGTAAACAAAGAATTATAATTGATGGGGCGTATGATTTTGTTGATGCAAGAGATGTGGCAATTGGGCATATTTTGGCAGCTGATAAAGGAAAAAGAGGTGAAATGTATATATTGTCTGGTTATAGAGTAGAAATACCTGATTTAATTAAAATGCTAGCCAAAATAACTGGTTTGAATTTACATGTTTTTAAAATTCCATATTGGATAATTTATCCATTGTCTTTTATCGCACCTTTGTATTATAAAATTACTAATACTAAGCCACTATTTACAACATACTCAATTAAAACAGTTAGAAGTAATTCTTTTATAAGCCATAAAAAAGCTACAGAGCAATTAGGTTATAATCCACGCCCTCTACATGAAACCTTAAATGATATTTTGAATTGGTTTAAAGAAGAAAATTTCTGTTAGAAAAATTTCTTTTTTTAATTATATTATAACAGTATATTTATTTATAACAGTATTTATAATAACAGTGTTTATAATAATTACTGTGTTAAGTTAAATTAAAATAATTTAACATAATTTAACTTAACCTAGTTTATTAAGGCTAAATTAATTAAAACTAGATGAGCCATATAGGAAAATTTTATAAATGAATAAATTTTTACTTAAAAAAAGGTCTTATTTAAATGTTGCTTTTTTTTATTTTCTGCTTGCTTGCGGTATTGTTTACACTATAAGCAGTCCAATAATTATTGAAATAGGGGAAAAAGTTGGCAGCAGTATTGCTGATACAGGCTTAATTTTTTCTTTTTATTTTGCTGGTTTTATAACCGGTTCAATGTTAAGCAGTTTTATAATTAAACATTTTGATAGAAAAATATTAATTTTAATTTTTGTAGCAGTTTTAGTGTTTTCAAATCTTTTAATGTATTTTGCAGGCAGTTATTTCTTATTAATTATTGTATTTTATTTAATTGGTCTATCAATTGGTTTTATTGAATCCCAGACGAGTGTTGCAATGATTGAGATAAATAAAAAAAATGAAGGTTTATTTGTTAATTTAAGCCAGGTTTTTTTTGGCATTGGAGCATTTGTTGGTCCATTAATTCCAGTATTTTTAATGAAATTCTCTATTGAATGGAGATTATCTTATGTTATTGCTTCTCTGTTTTGTTTAATTGGGTTGATTTATTTTAGTTTTATTGATTTAAAAATGTATTTAAGAGATGATTTAAATGCAGTTTATCGTAAGAGAAATAGAAATGACAGTAAAAATGACAATAAAAGTAACGGAAATAATAAAAATATTAAAAATAATAAGACAATTGAAACCTATATTAATGAAAATACAGACAATTCAAATAAAAAATTTGCCACAAATAAATCAGTTAAATCGAGTGAAAATAAATTTTCAGAAAGTAAATTTATTTTTTTCTGCTTAGTTTTTGCAATGTTTTTTTATGTTTTTGCTGAAACTGGTTTTGCAGCTTGGCTTCCAACATTTTTAAGAACAAGTAAATCCTTTAGTGAAAGCATAGCTGGTCAAACCTTATCTTACTTTTGGTTTGCATCTGTTTTTGGAAGAATAATTATTGGTTTTTTAACAAAAAGAATAAAAATAACAAGTATACTTTTAGTTGAAATTATTATTACAATTTTTTGTTGTGTTGCTGGCATAGTATTATCACAGCCTATTCTTATAACTATTTCATTTATTGCAAGTGGGTTTTTCCTATCTGGTATTTGGCCTTTAATTGTTACAAGTGGAGGGCTTGAATATCCAGCTAAAAAAAATTTTGTTGTATCAATGATTATTTTATTTGGTGGAATTGGCGGACTAGTATCACCTTGGCTTTTTAGTTTTATTTTAAAGAAAATTAATTTTTATGTTTCTTTTTCTTTAATAAATTTATTTTTATTTTTAATATTTGTTTTTATATTTATAATATTTTTAAATGAAACTAAGTTAAAAAAAGAAAGATTTAAGAGCTCTTTTAAAAAGTTTTAAAGGTGGTGATAAAAGATGGTCAGTCAGCCTAAAACATATCTTAAAACATATCTTGATTTAAAAGGAAAAGTTTCTGTTATTACTGGAGGCAGCAGTGGTATTGGACTAGCGATAGCTAAAATTTTTTTTGAAAATAATGCTGATGTTGTAATAATAGGTAGAGATAAAGAAAAGGGTATAAAGGCACAGGAAGAAATTTTATCAATAAAAGATAAAAAAAAGCCACAAGAACTTAATGAAAAATTTTTAACAGAAGGTAGTAATATTTATAAAAACAAATGTATTTTTTTTCAATGTGATGTTGGCTTACATCAACAAAGCAAAAAAACTTGTCAAAAAATTTTAGATACTTTTAAAAAAGTAGATATATTAGTTTTAAATGCAAGTATAGAATTTACTGAAGAAGCAAACAACATAAGCTATGAAAACTGGCAAAAAGTAATGGATGTTAATATAAATGGGGCATTTTATTTTATTAGATACTTAATCGATTCAATGCTTGAAGATAAAAAAGGCAATATAATTTTAATTTCATCTGTAGCTTCTAGAACAGGTGCTGGTGGCGGTATGCATTACTCAGTTTCAAAAGCAGCACTTCAAGGAATGATGGCGAGGATAAATTATGAGTTTTTAACAAAAGGTATAAGAGCTAATATGATTAGCCCAGGTATAATTGATACCCCAATGCTAAGGAAAAAATACCCAGATACAGAAGAAGTAAATCAAATGCTAGCAGCCCAAGTTCCAATGGGAAGAATTGGAAAACCAGATGATGTTGCAAAACTTGCACTTTTTTTAGCATCTGATATGTCTGAATATATTTGTGGTCAAGATATTGTTATCGATGGTGGAAGATTATTTTTTAGAAGACCTGCAACTGCTGCTACTTATAAAAAATAATAAAATATAATTTTAGAAAATAATTAAAACTAATTTTAAAAAAATAATAAAAAAATAATAAGACGAATAATAAAACAATTTAAGAAATTTTAGACAATAGAAAGGCAAGGTATGAAAATTTACCTAGACTGTATTCCATGTCACATTCGATCAGCAATAAATTCCGCTATTATTTTGACAGATGATGATAAAGTTATTAATAATACTATTAGGCAAGTGCTTCTTAAAGCTTCTGAGTTTGGTTCTTATAAAAATTTATTTGAACTTTATTATGATATTCAAACTATTGTAAAAAATAATATACCTGATGGTGACCCATATTTAGAATTTAAAAGAAAATTCAATGAAATTTGCTTAAGCATTTCTGACCAGCTAAAGAATGAAATCAATAAAAGCAGTGATTGGTTTGAAAAAAGTTTGAGGATATGTTTAGCTGGAAATAGTTTAGATGTAATGCAAGGAAAAAAGTTTTCAAGAGAAGTTTTGCTTCAAGCTATTAAATCTGCAGAACTACAACCAATTGATAAAACTTTAATTAACGATCTTAAAAATGAAATAATTAAAGCTAACAAAATTTTGGTTATTGGAGACAATGCTGGTGAGATAGTTTTTGATAAAATTTTTATAGAACAGCTAAATGAAAAATTAAATAAAAAAGGTAAAATTATATATTCAGTTAGAGGAGGTGCAACTTTAAATGATTCAACTTTAAGTGATGCAGAAATGGTTTCAATGAGTGATGTAGCAAAAGTTATAACTACTGGAATTGATATGCCTGCAGCTCATTTACCTTTATGTTCAGAAGAATTTAATCAGTGTTATAGCGAAGCAGATGTTATAATTTCAAAAGGACAGGGAAATCTAGAAGCATTGCTTGAACAGAATAAAAATATCTTTTTCTTATTAAAAATAAAGTGCAATGTAATAGCTAAAATTTTGGCAAATAAACATAAAGTTGACGATATTTTAATTTACAGGAATAAAAAAATTAGGTAAAAATAATAAGTAGTGACTATAAATTAATAATTAAATCTACATAATTTTTAAAAAAAAGATAATGGAAGAAATTGTTCAGTTAAAAAATGTTTATTTTAAGTTTCAAGACCAAAACGTTCTTGAAGATATAAATATTTCGATTTATAAAAATGACCTGCTTGCTGTTATTGGGCCTAATGGTGGAGGTAAAACAACACTTTTAAAAATAATTTTAGGTTTTTATAAGCTTTACAGTGGAAGTGTTTTGCTTTTTGGGGATACGCCTCAGCTGTCGAGAAAACTGGTTGGCTATTTGCCCCAAACTATTAATATTGATTTTAATTTTCCAATTGATGTTTTTAACTTAGTTCTTATGGGAAGATACTCAGGGCTGATGACAAAATATAATGACCAAGATTATTCAGCGGCTGAAGAAGCTTTAAATTTGGGAGGAATGTATAATTATAGAAAATATCATATTAGCATGCTGTCAGGTGGGCAGTTTCAAAGAGTAATGATTGCTCAAGCTTTAGTTAAAAAACCAAAGTTACTTTTACTTGATGAGTCGTTGACTGGGGTAGACTCAAAAACTCAAAATGAATTTTATAATTTTATATTAAACTTAAATAAAGATATGGCAATTGTTTTTGTTACTCACGATATTAGTGCTGTATCTGCATATTTTGAAAAGGTAGCATGTTTAAATAAAAAAATATTTTATCACGGTCCAAAAGAAGGCAGTTTTGGTAAATTGGAATAGGCTAATTCTTGGGGGTTAATCCTATAATCATAGCATTTTACCATTTAGCGTATTAACAGCAATGTTAATTGGTTTAATTTCTAAAAAAACAAAATACATGAGGACGTTGCTATTGGTATAATATGGGCTTTTGGAATGGCAATTGGAATTATTTTTATGAGTTTAAAACCGGGATATGCTCCTGACCTATTTAGTTATCTTTTTGGGAATATATTAACTATATCTAAAACTGATATTTATATAACAGCTGTTTTAGGGTTTATAGCTATATTATTAAGTATAATTTTTTTTAAAGAGTTTTGTGCTGTATCTTTTAATGAAGAATATGCTTATGTTATAGGGGCCCCAGTTGTGTTTATTTATTATTTACTTTTGGTTTTAATTGCATTAAGTATCGTGGTTTTAATAAGAATAGTAGGTGTAATTTTAGTAATTGCACTATTAACGATTCCTGCTTCTATATCGAAGCTTTTTATTTATAAGATAAAAGATATTATATATTTGTCTATTGTCCTAGGTATTTTTATTACGTTAGCTGGACTTTCTGTTTCATATTTTTTGAATACTGCAAGCGGAGCAACAATAGTAATTGTTTCATGTTGTGTGTTTTTAATCTCTTATATTGTTAAGCTAATAATTAATAAGGTTAAGATAAAAATAAAGCTAAGATAAAAGTGAAGCTAAGATAAAAATAAAGATAAGATAAAAGTGAAATTAAGTTAAGTCAAAAGTAAAGTATTAAATTAAAAGAAATTTTTATAGATAAAAAAGCA
>CAYLWJ010000126.1:0-12136 GCA_964387355.1 uncultured Actinomycetota bacterium
CTGGAATAGATTTTGTTATTTTAATATTTACTTTAAATTTTTTATCTAGGTCAAACTTTTTTAATACTAATAGCGCAGCTTTGTGAACTAAATTTTTTTCATTTAAAGGGATTTCATCATTACTGCAAATATTTTTACAAGTAATATAAATACCATTAATACTATTGCAATTTACATTACCTTCTAAATTTCCATCTCTATCATAATCAGTATTACCGCTTATCTTACCATCTATTTTACCATTTGTCTTACTAACTATTTCACCATTTACATTACCATTTATATTACCATTCATATAGTCATTTATTTTAGTATTATTGTTATCAATTATATTGCCATGCATATTAACATGCATATAGCCATTAATACTACAAATATTATTGTTATTAATATTATCATTTAAATTTTTATAATTTTTTTCAGCTTCAAACTTCGGTAATACTGAAAATTCAAGAATATCTGAAAGGCTAATGCTTTGCATAATTGATTTTATTTCGTGATACCCGTCAGGTCGTAATTCTTTACTAACATTTAAATAAAGATTAATCTTACTTCCTGATTTAATAACTATACTGTTTTTACTGTTTTTAATAAAGTTGTAAGAAGCGTTACTATTAAAATTAACTTCTCTCAGTTTTTTTTGTTTAATTGCACTCATATTTTTTTTTAAACAATATTAATTTTTAATCAATTTAAGTTTAATTGCAAATATTTTTAAGTATTTTCATATATTTTTAATAATTTCTAAAAATAGAATTAAGAACTCTTCAGGTTTTAATTGTTCAGCTCTAACATTTGAATTTTTACCTAAACTCAAAAGAATTTTAGTAATTAATTCAACTTTGTCAATATTTAAATTGTTTTTTAATTTTGCAATAATGTTTCTTACTCCAATTTCGTTTCTTATTTGACTTCCAAACAATGAATTAATAAGTTTTTTTCTTTTCTGTGAAAAGCAAAGGTCAATAAAATTAAAATAATCTTTTATAAACTCATTAAAATTACAATAAATTTTAGAATATTTTTCATAATATTGTTTAAAGCTTGCTTGTTTAAAAATATTCTGTCCGTCTTTGCCATAATCAAGCAATTTATTCTTGATGCTTATAAAAACTGAATCTACAAAAGGTTCGGGTAAAAAGCAACTTCGAGGAATATTAAACAAAATTTTGCAGTCAGCTAGAAATCTTATCTTTACTGTATAAGCACCGTAATCTTTTAAGCTTAAATCCTTACCGCTCTGGACAGCCTCTGCTAAAATCCTGTCAGCTATATCCTTCTGAATAGTAAAGTATAAATTTTTTATTTCTGGAGCTTCAATTAATATTTTTAATATTAACGGTGCTGCAGTCTTATATGGAAGATTTGAAACAGCTTTAGTTATTTTAAAATTATTATAAATTTCTGAATAATCTAATCTCGTCGCATCGGCATTTATTAAATAAATGTTGTCAGTATTACCAAAATTAATAAAAGAAGTTCTAATATCATTAAATATATTTACAAGCTTTTTATCAATTTCAATACACACCACTTTTCCAGAAGGTTTTACGGCATTAATTAAAAATTCAGTTAATGTTCCTATGCCACTTCCAATTTCGAGAATTACATCATTTGGCCCAACTTCGGCTTTTTTAACAATTTTATGCAGTATATTTGAATCAATCAAGAAATTCTGCCCTAAACGCTTATTTAGCTTTATATTATATTTTTTTAAGATTTTTTTGGTATTTGAGGGGTTGCATATATAAGACATAAAAGAATAATTAATAATTTTTAAATATTTTTAAAAAGTATTTAATAAAGAAACACCAGTAAATAAAATTAAAATAGAAACAATAAATTCAACTTAATCTTATTTAATTTAGTTAATTTATTTAAACAAATTTAATCCTTAATATTTCATAATTTTACTTTAAACTAATACCACAATAATATTTATATTACTATTAACACTTTTAATTAACGATAACTACCGACATTATATTAATTGATAGTGCTTAATTATTACTTAATATTAAAAAAATTTAAAGCATTATTAGAAGTTGTTTTTGCAACATATTCTAACGGCACTTGCTTTATTTCAGAAATTTTTTTTGCAACATAAACTACATATCCCGGGTAATTTTCTTTTCCCCTTTTTTCCTGTGGCGCTAGAAAAGGTGCATCTGTTTCAATAAAAATTCTTTCAATTGGAACTTCTTTTACAGTTTGCACAAGTGATTTTGCATTTGGAAAAGTTATAACACCAGTAAAAGAAATATAAAAACCAAGTTCTATACATTTTAGGGCAAAATCTGTACTTCCTGAAAAACAATGAATAACAACCTTAAAATTATTAATAACTTCATTATCAGATTTATGTCCAGCATCATAATCGGCTTTATGCTCAGCATTCCAACCAGATTTATGATTAGCACTGTAATTAGTCTTAATATTATCACTGCAATTAGCTCCAAGGTTATCACTAAATTCAGCTCTAAGATTATCATTATAGTCAGTTTTACAATTATCAATGCAGTCAGCCCTGTGATTATCAACGTAATCAACTCCACAATTATCACCGAAGTCAGCCCTGTGATTATCAACGCATTTAGCACTATTGGTATCACTATAATCGGTTTTCTCAGCATCAACGTAGACAGCCCCATAGCCACTATAATAATACTTTAAAACATTTAAAATATCATTATGAGCGTCTCTGTCATGAACAATTAGGGGCAATTTATAATTTTGTGCAAGCTCAATATGCATTTCAAAGGCACGCTTTTGATCATCTTTTGGGCTTAAATTCCTAAAATAGTCAAAACCTGTTTCACCTACTGCAACAATTTTAGGATTATTTTTTATAAGGTCTTCAAGAATCTTTATTTTATCTTTATTAAAATTTTCAACATAATGAGGATGAACCCCAACTGATGCAAAAACATTATCAAACTTCGTCGCATATTCTGAAGATTTTTTACTACCTGAGATACTTGAGCCTACATTTATTATATATCTAACATTTTCCCTTAATGACTCTTGAACTACAAATTCAGGTGTCATACCTTTTATCATATCTAAGTGAGCATGGGTATCAATGAAAAAATAATCTTTATTTATTAAAGAATCTTTATTTAAGTCTTTCATAATTTCATTTTATTTTATTTTTATTTTTTTCTCAATTAGGCATCTTTAATTTAATTTAATTTAATTTAATTTATTATTTATTATCTATCATTTATTATTTATTTTACTTTAACTTATTAACTTTGATTTTTAGTCGCAAAAAAAAATAAAAAATAAATAAAGATATAAAGATAATTTTATATGGATAAATATGGATTATTATTAAATAATATTTATAATTAGAATAATAGTAATAATTAATATGGGCTATAATTTTAAGATAAACTGTAAATTTAAAATAAGGTATAGTTTTAAAAAATAAACTATAGGTTTATAAAATAAGCTACAAGTTTATTTTATTATATTACAACTTTATTTTTAACTTACAAAAATGCTATTAATAAATTATATAAATTATGTAATATGAAAAACAACAACTTTTAAAACTAAGGAGGAAAAATTGGAAAATTTTTTTAATAAATATAATAAATATAGATGTACAGTATGCAACTATATTTATGATGAAGCCAAAGAAAAACAAAAATTTGAGGATTTGCCAGAAAACTGGGCTTGTCCAGTTTGTAATTCACCAAAATCAGTTTTTGTTAAGCTAGTAGAAGAAATTACTATTCCAGAAAAAACACAGCCTTCTGCACAAAAAGAGGAAACTACTACTGTATCTGACATCTTAATAAAACAAATAGCAGCTTGGGGTATAAAATATATTTTTGGCATACCTGGCACATCCTCTTTAGGAGTTGTAGACGCAATTAGAAAAAATCCAGAAATTAAATATATACAGGTAAGACATGAGCAAACAGCAGCGTTTATGGCTAGCGCCTATGGTAAGCTGACTGGAAATATAGCCGGATGTTTGACAATAGCTGGACCAGGAGCCACAAACCTTTCTACTGGTCTGTATGATGCAAAACTAGATAAATCTCCAGTTTTAGCATTAACAGGTCTTGTCTCTAGAAGCTTAATAGGTCCTGGCTCCTTTCAAGAAATTGACCAATACTCATTTTTTGAACCAATATGTGTATTTAATAAAATACTGATGTCTGAAGAACAAACATGTATGCTTGCTACTCTTGCAATTAAGCATGCAATTGTAGAAAAAGGTGTTGCTCATATTAGCATACCTAATGATGTTCAAAAAAAACCATACAGTTCATCAATTACCCCAATTAGTGGAAGAATTACAAATAATGCTATAAGACCGTGTAATTACCTTATATCAAAAGCTGCAGATATTATAAACAATTCTAAAAGACCAGTAATCATTTCAGGTTTTGGAGCAATAAAAGCAGGTAAATTTATTAAAAAAATGGCAGAAAAGATCACAGCACCAGTGGTTACTACTTTTCGTGGTAAAGGAGTTATAGATGAATTTAGCCCATTATATGTAGGAAGTCATGGCACGATTGGCTCTACAGCAGCATCAAAACTAGTGCAAACTTCAGATTTACTTATAGTTATAGGTTCTTCCTTTTCAGAAATGACACAAATTCCTCAAAAAAGAACAATCCAAATAGATATTGACCCAATGATAATTTCTAAAAATTTCTCAGTTGAAGTTGGATTATGGGGAAATTGTTTGGAAATATTGCCTGAATTAATTTTAAAACTTAAGTCTAGGGAAGACACAAATTATTTAAATGAAATAAGTAATTTAAAAAAAGATTGGATTGAGCTGCTTGAAAAGGAAGCGGACAGTTCATATGTTCCAATTAGACCTCAATATATAATAAAAGTATTAAATAATAAACTTTCAGAAGATGCAATAATATCTTTAGATGTTGGTGAAAATGGATGGTGGTTTGGCAGAAACTTTTGGATGAAAAGTACTCAAAAAATGGTGATGTCCGGTTATTTAGCGTCAATGGGATTTGGTCTTCCTGCAGCTTTGGCAGCACAATTAATATTTCCAGACAGACAAGTTGCTTGTATAACCGGTGATGGAGGTTTTGTTATGACAATGGGGGATTTTTTAACTGCTGTAAAATATAATCTGCCAGTAAAAATCTTTATTTTTAACAACAAACAGCTTGGAATGATAATGCAAGAACAAAAAATTGAAAACTATCCTAATTGGCAAACTGATCTTTTAAATTGTGACTTTGCAGAATACGCCAAAATATGTGGTGGCGTTGGCTTAAAAGTTTCAAAACCCGAAGAGCTTCCAGAAGCAGTTGAAAAGGCATTATCATCGTCAAAGCCTACAATTGTTGATATTAATACAGACCCAAGGCGTTTTATATGAGACTAATTTAAGACTAATTATACATAGCTTGCCTGCATTTCTAAGTAGTCTTAAATAGTCTTAATCCATTAATAACCACAAATATCGTCAAGCCAACATCTGCAATTATTGCTAAAGATAAATTACTTAATCCAATTACAGCCAGCACCATGAAAATAAATTTAATAATTACTGCAAAAAAAATATTAAACTTTATAATATTATTACTTTTTTTGCCAAGACGTATTGTAAAAGGAATATTTAGTAAATTGTCATTCATTAAAGCAATATCAGAGTTTTCGATGGCAATATCAGAACCAACTGCACCCATTGATATACCAACTGAGGCCGAAGCTAATGCAGGAGCATCGTTTACACCATCTCCAAGCATTGCTACAGAGTTATATTCTTCTTTAAGCTTGTTTATTTCTTCAACTTTATCTTGAGGCAGCAGGTTTGCTTTTACCTTTTCTATACCTAGATTGTTTGCAATAAATTCTGCTGAAACTTTATTATCCCCAGTTAAGATTATTGGTATAATTCCTAAATTTTTAATGGATTTAATTAATTGATTTGATTCTTTTCTTATCTCATCTGTTATTGTGATTATGCCTGTAATGTTATGATTTTCACTCATTAAAATTGCAGTCTTTCCCTGTTTTTCAAACTCAGTTACTTTATTTATAATTTCCTGGTTTACTTTAATTCCTGATTGTTCTTTAATAAAACTCAAATTTCCAAGATAATCTATGTGATTACATACTGTACATGTTCCAGTAACACCCTTACCTGTTATAGCTTTGAAATCTGAAAACCTATGAATATCTACGCCTTCTTCAACAGCTTTATTTAAAATACTTTTTGCAATAGGATGCTCCGAAAATGATTCAAGTCCAGCGGCACAGGCTAATACATCTTTTTTGCTAAATCCATTATAAGTTATTATATCAGCTATAACAGGTTCTCCTTTTGTAAGAGTTTTGGTCTTATCAAGAGCAATAGCTTTAATTTTGCCCATTTCTTCAAGGTATTTACCACCTTTTATCAAGACTCCATTTCTGGTTGCATTGCCAATTGCTGAAAATATCGTCACAGGAGTTGATATAACCAAAGCACATGGACATGATATTATAAGAAGAGTTATAGATTGCGTAAACCAGAAATTAAATGACTGTTTAAAAACAAACACTGGAATAATTACAAGAAGTATTGCAATGCCAAGAACAATAGGAGTATAAAATTTCGCAAATTTTTCAATAAATTTTTGTGAAGATGTTTTTTTCTCTGCAGCTTTATATGTCAATTCAATGATTTTTGAAAGTGTATTGTCTTTTGCTTTTTTTATAACTTTTACTTCAAGATAACCATTTCCGTTTTGCGTTCCTGCGTAAACTGGTTCGTTTATAAATTTATTTTTTGGAATAGGTTCACCAGTAATGGTAGATTCATCAACAATTGAATTACCATAAGTTATAATTCCATCCATTGGTATTATATCACCAGGTTTAATTACAATGATGTCATTAATATTAACATCGTCTATCGGAATATTTTCATTTTTATCTTTTACTGTCGCTGTTTTTGGTGATTTTTCAATTAATGATTTTAGAGAATTCTGACTTCTTTTTATTCCAAATTCCTCTAATTTTTCACTGATTGAAAATAAAACTACAATAATGGTAGCTTCTTCAAATTGCTTTAAATAAAAAGCACCGATGACTGCAATAGTCATAAGTAGATTAATATTTGAGAATTTTAATCTAATAAGGCTTTTTAAACCGCTATAAAAAATCTTCCAACCAATGGCTCCTGTAATAATTAAGAAAAGTGGAAGCTCAAACCACAAAGACAGATGTTTATCAAAATAGGACAATACCAAAAAAGGAAAGATAACGATTAAAGATAACAGTAACCAGATAAATTTTTTATTTTTTATCAATTCTCTCATATATAAAAGATAAAAGCTTTCTTTTTATAAAACTTGAAAGCATTTCTTCCTACTTAAAAATTTTTTAAATCACAAACAACCTGTTTACATTATATTATTATATAAGTTTTTACACCTACTAATTTTAATCTATGAGGTATTAATAAAATTCGTAAGTAAATAGAATTTAAATTTTTTACACCTATTTCTGTTTTGTTATTAAAAGCATTTTTTTATAATCGTGTTTTTAGAGTTCAAAAAGCCATGTAGAAAGATATCTTTCTCCGCTGTCAGGAAACACAACTACAATTCTTTTACCTTTGCTTTCAACCCTCTTTGCAACTTCTAAAGCAGCAAACATTGCAGCACCGCTTGAAATTCCAACAAGTATACCTTCCTCTTTTGCAAGCCTTCTAGCAATAATTCCTGCATCTTCATTTGACACAGTAATAATTTCATCAATAACACTTCTATCAAGTACTTCTGGAATAAAGCCTGCCCCAATTCCTTGAATTTTATGCGGACCTGGCTTTCCTCCTGATAGCACTGGAGAATCTTTTGGTTCAACTGCTATAATTTTAACAGCTGGTAATTTTTCTCTTAAAACTCTACCTACACCTGTTATAGTTCCTCCGGTTCCAACACCTGCCACAAAAATATCAAACTTTCCATCTGTATCATTTAAAATTTCCTGAGCTGTTGTCTTAACATGGATCTCAGGATTTGCAGGATTTGCAAATTGCTGAGGCATAAAACTGTTTTTTGTTTTTTGTGCAATTTCATATGCTTTTTCTACAGCTCCACTCATTCCCTTTGCACCTTCAGTTAAAACTAACTCTGCCCCAAATATTTTTAATAGTTGTCTTCTTTCAATACTCATTGTATCAGGCATGGTTAAAATAAGCCGATAACCTCTTGCTGCGCAAACAAAAGCAAGTGCAATACCAGTATTGCCACTTGTAGGCTCAACTATTACTGTATCTTTATTGATTTTGCCTTCTCTTTCTGCAGCATCTATCATTGCTATACCAATTCTATCTTTAACACTAGACAGTGGATTAAAAGATTCAAGTTTTGCAATAATTTCTGCGTTAAGACCTTTTGATAATTTATTAATTTGAACTAAAGGTGTGTTTCCTATAGTTTTTGTTATGTCTTCAAATATTCTCATAATTATCTCCTTTAATAATATTATCTCCTTTAATATTAATTTTCATTTCCATTTTTATTTTTGAGATTTTTTTAAAGCTTGATCAATATCTTCAAGAATATCATTAATATTTTCCAAACCAATTGAGAGCCTTATAAAGTCAGGAGTAACACCAGTTGCAAGCCGTTCTTCTTCAGAAAGCTGTTGATGAGTGGTTGTTGCTGGATGAATGGCAAGAGTTTTAGCATCACCGATATTTGCCAAGTGCGATATAAGCTTTAAAGAATTAATAAATTTTTCACCTGCTTTTACACCACCTTTAATTCCAAAACCTATTATTGCTCCTGCACCGTGTTTTAAATATTTATCAAATCTTGCCTTTTCAGGGCTTGACTTTAAACCTGGATAATTAACCCAATTAACAAGCGGATTAGATTCTAAGTATTCTGCTACAGCTAACGCATTTTCTGAGTGCTTTATCATTCTTAAAGGTAAAGTTTCTAATCCCTGTAAAAATAAGAATGAGTTAAACGGTGAAAGAGCAGGACCTAAATCTCTTAAAAGAACAACCCTTGCTTTAACGATATAAGCCATATTTCCTAAAGGTTTTAAAGCTTCAACAAAATTTAAACCATGATAGGCAGGTTCAGGTCCGTAAATTAAGGGGAATTTTCCATTTTCCCAATTAAACTTGCCAGAATCAACAATTACTCCTCCAATAGATGTCCCATGACCTCCTATAAATTTTGTTGCAGAATACACTACAATATCTACCCCAAAATCAGTAGGTTTTAATATATATGGTGAACAAGTATTATCAAGTATAAAAGGAATTCCATTATCATGCGCTATTTGTGATAAAACCTCAAGATCAGCAATGTCGAGCTTTGGATTGCCAATTGATTCAGCATATATTGCTTTTGTTTTACTTGTAATAGCTTTTTTAAAACCATCAAAATCATTTGACTTAACAAATTTTACCTTTATTCCCATTCTTGCAAATGTGTAATGAAATAAATTATAAGTTCCGCCATATAAATTATCAGCAGAAACTATTTCATCTCCGCTTCCTGCAATATTTAAGATAGAAATTGTGATAGCAGATTGACCGCTTGCAACAGCTAGAGCTCCAACACCGCCATCAAGAAGCGCCATTCTTTTTTCAAAAACATCTGTAGTCGGATTCATAAGCCGAGTATAAATATTTCCAAATTCTTCAAGTGCAAATAATTTTGCCGCATGATCAGTACTTTTAAACTGATATGAGGTAGTCTGATATATTGGAACCGCTCTAGCTCCTGTTGTAGGGTCTGGCTCTTGTCCTCCATGAAGAACAAGTGTTTCCAATTTTAATTTTTCATCAAATTTTGTCATTTTAAACCATGCCTTTCTTATATTTTAATTTACCATTGTTTTAAATTGTTATTGTTTTAGCTTGCCATTAATTAATTTTTATTAATTATTTGCTATTAATTTGTCAATTTATTTAATTTATATAATTTGTATAATTTATATAATTTACCAACGACAGTTTATATAAATTTATTTAAGCTTCCAGTTCTATATCCTTCAAGATCAATTGTAACAAAATCATAACCTTGTTTTTTAAATTCAAATACAATTTCGTCTCTTACTTTTAAGATTTTTTTAAAATCTTTTTTGTCTATTTCTATTCTTGCAATTCTGTCATGATGCCTAACTCTTACCAGTCTAAATCCTTTAGAAATTAAAAAATCCTCAAGATAATCAATTTTATTTAATAAATTTTTGTTTATTTCTGTGCCGTATGGAATCCTGCTTGCAAGACATGCAAAGGAAGGTCTATCCCAACCGGCAATACCCATTTGTTTTGATAAGAACCTTATTTCATCTTTAGTTAATTTAACAGTTTTTAATGGACTTAAAACTCCTAGTTCCTCTGCTGCTTTCATTCCTGGTCTAAAATCCTCCAAGTCATCATAATTTTGCCCGTCAATTACATAATCTATATTATTATCCCTTGCAATTTCTTTAATTTTTAAAAAATCACTTTTTTTGCAGTAATAACATCTATTTATATCGTTTTTAACAAAATTAATATTTTCAAGCTCATTACTTTCAATGACAATATGCTTAACATTGAATAATTTTGCTGTATTTATAGCGTTCTCTAATTCTCTTTTTGGATAAGCTGGGGAGCTAATTGTTACTGCAATTACTTTTCCAATTACTTTATCAATTACTTTATCTTTTCTATCATTTTTACAAAAATTTAAATCATTTGTAATTAATTGATCTGTAATTAACTTGGCATTTAATTGCTTAGAAGGTTTATGTGTAGCAGGTCTATGTTTAGCAGATCTAGAAAAAAAATGTCCAGAAAAAAAAGGTTTATAAAGAATAGGTTTAGAAAAACCAAGTCCATAAAAAACATCAGAGGCTACTTTTAAAAGAAAAGCACTGTCAACTCCGCCTGAAAATGCAATTACAACACTTTTTAAATTCAATAAATCTTTTTTTAAAAGCTCTAGTTTCTTATACGCCTTTTCTGTCAATAATTTTTTTGCAAAATATTTTTTTGTAAGATTTTTATTAAACAATTCCATTTTTATACCAATATAAACTTTTTGATAACTACCCTATTTTTTTAAAATATTATTTGTTAAATAACATATTCAATAAAACTTAGTTCTTTATCTTTTTTAATTTTTAATAAATCTTCAAGAGTTATCTCATTTAAAAATTCATTGATTCTTTTACTTAATAAATTCCACAATTCAATACTAGCGCACGTTGTTGATCTGCTACACGAATTTGGTTCTAGTGCGCAATCTATTACAAAGCCATCTCCTTCTAATGTGTCAAATATTTCCTTTACAGTTATTTCAGAAGGTTTTCTTGTCAAAATATATCCACCATGCATTCCACGGCTTCCAGTAATTAGGCCTGCTCTTCTTAGAGGTATTACTATTTGACTCAAATATTTCTCAGAAATATTTTCAGATTCTGCTACATTTTTTAATAAAACACTTCCTTTATTATAATTACTTGCTAAAGCTATCATTAACCTAATGCCATATCTTGTTCTTGTTGAAACTCTCATAGAAATCCCTTATAAAATAAAAGTAAAAATAAAATTAAAATTTTAATTAACAATTTAAATTTAATTTATTACTAAAATAGTAGTAAAAGTAGTAAAATGTTAACAAATATTTATCTTGCTGTCAATATTATTAGTTATGAAAAAATGTAAATAGAGAGTTTTTTGATTTTTTATTGATTTAACAAGTTTTCGACATGATTTAAAAGCTCAGCAGGTTTTATTGGTTTGTCTAAGAATAAATTTACGGGTAGCCATGACGGATCTACGTCATCCTGACCAAATTTGCCGATATATATACCTCTTTGATTTATTACAGAAAGCATAATAATTGGAATTTCTGAAAGTTTTTCATTCCTTTTTATTGAACGTGCAATATCAAAGCCTGCAGAATTATTTTCTGGAAACATTACATCTAAAATTATAAGATCAGGTTTTTTTTCAAGCAAATTTTCAATTACATTCTCATCATTATATTGGGCATAAACTTCATAACCTTTTGATTTTAAAACAAGCTTGATAGATTCTACTATATCTCTATCATCATCAATTATATATATTTTTGCCATATTCTCTCCCTAATAATAATTTTTACATATTTTAATTATTGTTACATATATATTATAC
>CAYLWJ010000127.1:0-8754 GCA_964387355.1 uncultured Actinomycetota bacterium
ATAAATTTCAGTTTTAGCACCAATATCTATACCTCTGGTAGGTTCATCAAATAAAATCAAATCTGGTTTAAATTCAAGCCATTTCCCAACTACAACTTTTTGTTGGTTTCCACCTGAAAGTGTACTAATAAGCTGATCAAGTCTGTTTAACCTAATATTTAAAGCTTTTTGTTGTTTTTTTGCTAAATTAATTAACTGATCCCAATTAATATACCAAGCAGACTTACTTTGAATATTAATAAGATTTAAATTTTCAAAAACAGGCAAACATAAAACTAAACCTGATTTCTTTCTATCTTCTGTAAGAAAAGCAATTTTATTAGCAATTGCAGTTAAAGGATTTTTTGGATTAAATTCCTTACCTTTATAATAAATTTTTCCACTAGTTATAGGCCTTAAACCAAAAAGTGCTTCTAACAATTCTGTACGACCAGAACCAACCAAACCCCCAATGCCAAAAATTTCACCTTTTCTAACGTCAAAAGATACATTTCTAAAGGTGTCATAGCTAGAAATATTTTCTACCTTTAAAATTACTTCACCAATATTAACTTTTTTCTTTGGATAAACATTTTTTATTTCTCTACCTACCATCATGCTAATTAACTGCTGCTCATTAACATCTTGATTATTTACTGTTCCTACCAGATTCCCATCTCTAAGAACTGTAATTCTGTCAGCAATTCCAGAAATTTCATGAAGCCTATGAGAAATATAAATAATAGTTACACCTTTACTCTTAAGGTTTTTTATTATTTCAAATAGTTTTTCAGCGTCTTGTTGAGAAATTGAAGAAGTTGGTTCATCCATTAATATAATTTTTGCATTTGCAGTAATTGCTTTGGCAATTTCTACAACTTGCTGCTTTGCAATTGAAAGCTCCTTTACAATTGTTGTTGGTTTAATATCTTTTTGACCAAGACTTTCAAGAGCTTTTTGTGCAATTAAATTGTAGTCTTTTGTCTTTTGAAGAAATCCTTTAAATTGATCTTGTTTATCAATTACTATATTTTCAGCAACAGTCATTAGAGGGCATAGTGTTAGTTCTTGATAAATTGTATGTATGGAGGCATCAATTGCATCTTTAGGTGTTTTAAAATTTACAACTTTGTCATCAACTTTTATTTCTCCACCTTTATCGGGCATATGATAACCACTTAATATTTTAATTAACGTGGATTTGCCTGCACCATTTTCTCCAAGCAATGCATGTACTTCTCCCTTTTTAAGATTAAGGTTAATATCTCTTAGTACATTCACACCTGAAAATGTCTTACCAATATTTTTAAGTTCTAAAATATATTCTGACATTTATTATTGTAATATTTATAAATCTAAAATTATTAAAAATAATTAAATATAAGTATATTGTTGAAAATATTGTTGAAAATAATTAAATATAATTAGGTTTCTTTATAATTTCTGATAAAAAGTTCTACCATCTTTTTATCTTCATCATCAAGTATAATATCCCCAGCTAATGCATTTTCAGCAGCTTGAATAGAATTTCTAGCACCACAAAGTGCAACAACCATATCACTTTGTATTAAATAAGAAACAGCAATATTACCAATTGTTGCATTATGTTTTTGTGCAACAGGCTGTAAATATTGTTTTAATAAATAATTTGTATTTTCAATATTTTTCTCTAAAAACCTCTTATCACCAAAAAACACTCTTATATCGTCTTTTGTAAATTTCCTTTTAGGATCTAGTTTTCCAGTTAGTAAACCTTTTGAAAGAGGACTATAAGCTATCATTGTGACCTGGTTCTCTTTGCACCAAGGTAGCAAATCCTCCTCAATTTTTCTGTCTATTAAACTATAGTTTTCTTGATCTGTATCAATTTGACCAAATTTTGCAAATTCTTTTATTAAATCAATGGAAACATTGGAGACACCAATTGCTCTAATATAGCCTTTATCCTTTAATTCCAAAAGTGCTTCCATCGTTTCAGACGGCGGAGTCTGAGGGTCAGGCCAGTGAGTTTGATACAAATCAATATAATCTGTCTTTAGTCTTTTTAAGCTTTCATGTAACTCCTTTATTATTGAGTCTTTTCTTAAATTTTTATAAACATCTACACCAATATTTTTACCAGGTAGCGGTAATGTAAATGAAAATTCACCTTCTTTTCTATCCCAGATAATTCCGCACTTTGTTGCAATAACTAAAGAGTCTCTTTTTCCTTTAATAGCATCACCAACAATTTCTTCAGATAAGCCAAGACCATAACCAGGCGCAGTATCAATAAAATTAATTCCTTTTTCAATTGATGTTAAAATTGCTTCTTTTGCCATCTTAACATCTGTTCCGCCCCAAAAAGTACCGCCTATTGCCCATGCACCAAAACCCACTACAGAAACTTTGATAGATGTTTTACCAAGCTTTGTAAATCTCATGATAATATAATTCCTTCTTTGTTAAACTTTATTATATAATTGTATGATGACTTTATTTAGTCATATGATGAATATAGGCTTAATTCTAAGAAAATTTGTATTGCTTGTCAAGTATGCTTTTATATTTTTTTGTTATTAATTGGTAATATTTTTATTATATTTATTTTTAATCTTACTTATTTTAAATCTTGCTTTTGTTTTCTTTTTTTTAAGTCTATAAAACTTAGGTAATTCGGTAATTTCTAAAAATTATTATAATTAAAAAATAGCATCCTATTTTTCGTGATAAAAAAATTATTAGGTTAAGGATGATTATTGAAAAAACAGTTCGAAAGATGAGCGTTAATGTTTCTTCTAAAGTAATAGTGTGAAGAATTAAGCCGAGTAAGATTTTCCTCGCTAAAGAAAATATTGCGTGTTTTAAAACATTCATCCTTAACCATTAAATTTACATTTTAATTGCTATCACGAATTGCTATCACAAAAAGTAGAATGCTAATATTGAAAAAAATAACTACATAAACAAATAAATAATAAATATAATTAAAAATAATAAAATACTATAAAAAATATTTTTGCTAAAAAGCTTTTAGTTAAAAGATAGTTAACCAAATAAAAAATACAAAATACAAAATAGTTAGAAATGTACAAAAAATAAAAATAAATATTTTAAACTTTTTATTATTTTGTTATTATAAGTACTTATTATTTTATATAACAATAGTTACTTTTAATTTATAACTAAAATCGGGGGTAACAATGGTTAAAGAAAAAAAACTAAAGGAAAAAACAACAAAACCAATTTCTGAAGAATATGGCATAAAAAAAGTAAGCAGTATAAGCGAACTTGAAACAGAGATAATGAAAATAATATGGAAACTTGGAAAAGCAACAGTACGTGAAGTTCATGAGTATATGTTAAAAGAAGAAATGAAGGTTAAAGAATCAGGATTTATTCCATATACAACAGTTATGGCTACTATGGCAACTCTAGCTGAAAAAGGATTTTTAAAACAGGATAAAAGCAACAAAACTTTCATTTATTCTCCAGCAGTTAATAATAAAGAACTTTCTCTGAATATAATTTCTACTGTTGCAGAGAAACTATTAGATTCTGCTTCAAAAGATCTGATATATAAGTTTCTAAATGTATTTTCAGAAGTTCCAATTGAAAAAATAAACCAAATGCTTGATGATTTAAATAAGAAAAAATAAAAGCTATTTAGTTTTGATAAAAACTATTTAATTTTAATAACTGATAAATATTAAATGTTTTTTTTAAACATATTAATCAGATATTTAATCCCAATTTTATATGATAGCTTTATTGCTCTGGTGCTTGTTTTGTTTTTTTTATTTATTTTTAGGATAAAAGACCCAAACATAAGAATTTCATTTTTTATACTACCATTAATAAAGCCATTTATAGTCATAGCTGAAAGAATAGATATAAATAAGATTTACTTTCAATACAATAAAAGTTTATTTGGGTTTAGAATTCCAGATCCAGCAAACTTTTTACGCATTAATGAAAGCTCCTTATTTAATTTACTAATAAATTTTAAGACAGACATTATAATAACAATAATTATAAGCTGTCTTATTTTAATTTTTTTATGCTTAAGATGGATAAATTTAGCAATATTTTACAAGAAATTAGCTTATGAGGAAAAAGTAAGCAAAAAAGATATCCCTGAAATTTATGAAATCATTGAAAACTTTACGAAAAAAATAAAAACAAAATCTCCTGATGTAAGTTTAACTTATAAAAAATGCATAACTCCATTTATTGTAGGTTTAAAAAATTTTACTTTGGTATTTTCTCCAAACCTTATAGAAATTTTAGAAAAAAGTGAAAAAGAAACATTAATTCAGCATGAATTATGTCATATAAAAAGAAAAGATAATTTAATTGGCTGGATTGCTTTAATTCTGAGAGATTTAAATTTTTTTAATCCTTTTGCTTATATATCTTATTTTTTAATTAGAACAGAACAAGAAAAAGCCTGTGATTTATTAATACTAAAATATTCTAATAAAACTGGTAAAGAAGTTGCTAAAGATATATTAAATTCTATATTAAAATTAAAGTTGACAATTGGTCCAAATAGCCATTTAATACCAGTTGCAAGCTCACCATTTTCTTTATCCAAATTATTTGGGCAAAGAAGACTCGAAAATAGAATCAATTCCATTTTATTAAATGAGAATAAAAAATTAGAAGCTAAATTTGTAACAAAATTTTTTTTATATTGTTTATTTGTTTTTCTTCTTTTATTACAAATTATTATTACTCTTAAAATAGGAAATTTTATCCTCGTTTTACGTTAGACATAAAATCGATAAATATTAATAAATATTTTAATAAATAAATATCAATAGATAAATGGTAAATGTTGTTATTAAAACTTTAAAAAAAGATTGGGGTGAAAAATTGAAATCAATAAATGATACAAAAAAATTATGGAATAAAGATAAAAAATTCAAAGCAGCTAATTTTAATACAAGCCCTATGTGTTGCTGGTTTTGGTGTATAATTTTTGGATGGGGCTAAAAAATTAAAACAAGATAATTATTTTTTAAAAACAATTTAAGGATAATTTTAAAAATGTTTGCAAGTAAATTTACTTATTACTATAAAATTAACAATAAATATTCATTTATGAATAATTTTTTAACTGGTGCAATTGACATAATTAAAACTAAAGATTTAGAAAAATTACGTGCAAATGATTTTAAATTGTCTAAAAAATTATCCAAAAAAAATAAAAACCCTCTCTTGAATCCATTAATCGAGAGAGGGTACTATTATATTAATGAAAATGATGAAAATAAATTGTTCCATGAATTATTCAAAAATTATAAAAAAAAGATTAAAAAAAGACCAATAAAAATTGTTTTTTGTCCATCGTATGTTTGCAATTTAAAATGCACTTATTGTTTTGAAAAAGATCTTTTTAAAAATAAAAATAAATTCATTAGTGACTCTCACCTAAATTTTGCTTTTAATGTAATAGAAAAATTTTTAAAAGATAATAAAAAAATTAGCTCAATTGAATTATTTGGTGGAGAACCACTTCTTCCCAGAAGCAAAGAATCAGTAAAAAAAATTTTAAATTTTGCATATAAAAAAAATATAAGAATATCTATTATTACTAATGGTGTTTTAGCAAATGAGTTTATAGGCATTTTAAAACCTGTAAAAAACTTAATAGATATGTTGCAGATAACAATAGATGGACCCTTGGCAATTCATGATAAAAGAAGAAAATCTTACTCTGGCAAGGGAAGTTTTAGTCAGATAGAAAAAAATATAGACCTGTTATTAAAAAATAAAATAAATACAAACATAAGAGTAAATATAGACATGGAAAATATAGACTACTTGCCGGAGCTTTATGAATTTATAGATAAAAAGAATTGGGTAAGCCATCCAAATTTTAAAATACAGCTATCTAAAGTTACAGACCATAAAAATGCTGAATGTGTATATCCAATTGTGAAAGATAATATTTTATTAGAAAAATTAATATCAATTTATAATCAAAACCAACAGCTAGAAAAAACCTTTAGCTTCAATATGTTTAAGCCTCTAAGGCACATACTATATATATTGAATGGTGCCGAAAATGTTGCGCCTAGGTATTTTAATTGTGAGAGCAATTTAATTGAATTGTATATTTTTTGTCCTGATGGATTTATTTATACTTGTCCTGAATCCATAGGAGACAGTAACACCGCTATTGGCAGATATTATCCAGATTTAGAGTTTTTTGAAAATAATATAAAAATTTGGACTGATAGAAATATTTTAAAATTAAAAGAATGCAGTAATTGTAAATTTGCACCATTATGTGGGGGTGGTTGTCCATATTCTTCTATACTAATACATAAAAATAATTTAACCCCAGTCTGTGAAGATTTCCAAGATGTTTTAGATACTTATCTTAAATTTAGAGGAAATGAAATATTAAAAAAATATAATATTTCTTAGTTTTAAATATAAATTCTTGGGTTTTAAATATAATTTAAATATAAATTCTCAGTTAATTTTCTCAGTTAATTTAAATATGAATTCTTAGTTTCAGTTTAAAAAATAAAAAAATAAAAGTATAAAAAAAATACGGCGGCGTCCTACTCTCCCACACCGTTTCCAGTGAAGTACCATCGGCGCTGAAGGGCTTAACTTCTGTGTTCGGGATGGGAACAGGTGTTTCCCCTTCGCTATAGCCACCGTAAATCAAATTAAATTATTAAAATTATTTAAACTTACTTAAAATCAGTTATTTCAAACTATTATTTCAGCGTGTTCTCTCAAAGCTTCATAGCAACCAATTTAATAATATCAAGTCCTCGACCTATTAGTATTGGTCAGCTAAACACATTACTGTGCTTACACTTCCAACCTATCAACCATGTGTTCTACATGGGGTCTTACTCCTTTCGGATGGGAGAACTATTCTTGGAGCGGGCTTCATGCTTATATGCTTTCAGCACTTATCCCTAACGAACTTGGCTAACCAGCAGTGCTCTTGGCAGAACAACTGGCACACCAGCGGTTCGCTCACCCCGGTCCTCTCGTACTAGGGGCAAACCTCCTCAATTCTCCTGCGCCAACAGAGGATAGGGACCGAACTGTCTCACGACGTTCTAAACCCAGCTCGCGTACCGCTTTAACCGGCGAACAGCCGGACCCTTGGGACCTGCTCCAGCCCCAGGATGCGATGAGCCGACATCGAGGTGCCAAACCACGCCGTCGATATGGACTCTTGGGCGTGATAAGCCTGTTATCCCCGGAGTACCTTTTATCCGTTGAGCGACGGCCATTCCACACTGAGCCGCCGGATCACTAAGCCCAACTTTCGTTCCTGCTCGACCTGTCGGTCTCACAGTCAAGCTCCCTTATGCCTTTGTACTCTTAAGAGTGATTGCCAAACACTCTGAGGGAACCTTTGGACGCCTCCGTTACCTTTTAGGAGGCGACCGCCCCAGTCAAACTGCCCACCTGCCACTGTCCTTCACCCGGATAACGGTATGAAGTTAGAACTTCAGCATACCAGAGGTAGTATCTCACCGTTGGCTCCACCAGAGCTAGCGCCCTGGCTTCACAGCCTCCTACCTATCCTGCATGAGATATACCAAAATTCAATATCAGGCTACAGTAAAGGTTCACGGGGTCTTTCTGTCCTTCTGTTGGTAATTGGTATCTTCACCAATAATATAATTTCACCGAGTCCCTCGTTGAGACAGCGCTCAGATCGTTACGCCATTCGTGCAGGTCGGAACTTACCCGACAAGGAATTTCGCTACCTTAGGACCGTTATAGTTACGGCCGGCCTTCACCGGGGCTTCAGTTCAGGGCTTGCACCCCTCCCCTTGACCTACCGGCAGTGGCCAGGTTTCAGCCCCTATACGTCCCCTTTCGGGTTAGCAGGGACCTGTGTTTTTGGTAAACAGTCGCTTGAGCCGTTTCTCTGCGGCCTCCAGGCCCCCTTGCGGAAGCCCAAAGGCGCCCCTTGTCCCGAAGTTACGGGGCCATTTTGCCGAGTTCCTTAACGAGGGTTAGCTCGCCCACCTGTGGATACTCTCCTCGCCCACCAGTGTCGGTTTGCGGTACGGGCTCCAGACCAGCTGGCTAGAGGCTTTTCTCGGCCGCTGAACAATCCTCCCTCCGCCCCTTGCGGGGCTTGCCGTCACGCCTCGCCTGCTCGCCCCACCGCAGCGGGGCGGTTGCGAGGGGGCGGATTTGCCTACCCCCTCTGGCTTGGCGCTTGGACAGGTATAGCCGTGAACCTGCGGAGGACCTCCGGCGGCGTCCCCCCTTCGCTCATGACGCGGGTCTGGAGGGGCCGGAATGTTGACCGGCTGTCCATCACCTACGCCTTTCGGCTTTGGCTAAGGCCCGCCTAACCCTGGGTGGATAAGCCTTCCCCAGGAAACCTTGGGCATTCGGTGGATGGGATTCTCACCCATCTCTCGCTACTCAAGCCGGCATTCTCTCTTCCGCTTCGTCCACCGGGTCTCGCGGCCCGGCTTCGACCTAGAGCGGAATGCTCCCCTACCGCGGGGCCGTGCGGCCCCACCCACAGCTTCGGCACCGGGCTTAGTCCCGGTACATCTTCGGCGCGCGGTCGCTAGACTGGTGAGCTATTACGCACTCTTTAAAGGATGGCTGCTTCTAAGCCAACCTCCCAGCTGTTTAAGCGATCGCACCGCCTTCCTCACTGAGCCCGGATTTGGGGGCCTTAGCTGGTGGTCTGCGTTGTTTCGCCCTCGACAACGGAGGTTATCCCCCGCCGTCTCACTCCCACGGAACAGCGGACCGGTATTCGGAGTTTGATTGAGGTCGGAG
>CAYLWJ010000128.1:0-12160 GCA_964387355.1 uncultured Actinomycetota bacterium
ATATTAGTATTAGTATTAATAACAATATTAGTATTAATGTTAATGTTAATATTAGACTTATTTTTGGAGTTTTTAGACAAATGTTTAAAAGTAAAAAAATTTGGCCTAAAACTATTTAAGTAAATTAATTTATAGACACCAAAACTAATTATAAAAAAGATAATAAAGAGATATACAGGAGTAATTAGCCTAAATATATTATTATAGGTTTTAAAAATTGTAATAAAATATGGACCTGAGTGGTTAAATATATAATTTTTAAAAAAGTAATTTATATAACAATCAAGCGGGAAAAAAGTTCTTTTATTAAAAGAAACCCTTAACAGCTTTATTTGCACTCCATCAATTTCTGGAATATTAACAATAATTTTATCTATTGTTTTTTCAGCATTTCTAATATTTTTTAAGTTATTATAAAAATTAAAATTCAAATTATTCAAATCATTAACATTATTCAAATCATTAACATTATTCAAAACATTAACATTATTCAAATCATTTAAATTGTTTAAATTATTGGAATTAGAATTGGAATTGGAATTGGAATTATTAGAGTTATTAAGATTATTGAAACTGTTAATGTTATTAAGACTGTTAAGGTTACTAAGACTGTTAAGGTGATTAAAGAAACCAGAATAATTAAAGTAATCTTTAGCCTCTCCTATCGGCAAATAATAAAAATGTTTTACTCCGTCAATATAAAATTCTTGCCTGTATTGAATAGTTTCAAATTTAAAATTATCTGTGTTTTTAACAATTTCAACAGTAAAACTTGATTTGGGAAGTTGAATATTTTTTAAATTCTTTGCCTTAAGAAAGACAATAATATAGTCTCCAATATCAGCATTAACAGGCTCATTAAAAAATATTTGTGTTAGATTTTCTTTGCTACTTTTATAAGAGTGCTTAAATACAGGAAAAACGCAAAAAATTAGGGTTAAGAAAAGAAGAGTACAAATAAAAAAAAATATTTTTTTCTTATTACTGTTCTTATTATTTTTTTTTAAAATCTCAATTTTAATAATTTAGGTTTTTTATAATTTAGGTTTTAATAATTAATTTTATTATAATATTTTTGATTTATTTAAAATAATTTTAATTTGCTAAAATGATTTTAACATATTAAATTTAACCTATTAAAGTAATTTTAATTTATTGATTTTTAATAAGTTTTATTAGCTTAGCCAAACCTTCTTCAAAAGAAATTGGATTAAAATTAAAGTCAGCTACTGCACCCATAAAATCATAAGTTTTGTCAATTTGTATTCTGTCAATCATATCTGGTGTTAACTTTGAATTTTTATTAATTTTGCAGTATAAACTTACAAAAGCTCTACTAAGCTTTGCAGGCAGTTTTATTATTTTAAAATTACGGCCAAGCAGTAACTGGACTGTTTTTAGCATATCAATATACTTTATTGGTTTAGGTCCGCATATTGTGTAAATTTTCTTAAATGTTGTTTTATTTTTTAAAACAAATAAAATTGAATTTGCAACATCTTCAATATAAATCGGCTGAATTAAATTATTCCCTTTGCCAAAAACAACAAAATAACCTTTTTTTAAAATAAAATTAATCATAGAGGAGAAATTTCCATCATCTAACGAACCGTAAATCATTGATGCTCTAAGAATTGTCCAGTCCAGGTTTGACTTTTCAATTAGTTTTTCAGACTCGATTTTTGCTTGTTTTACTGGACTTTCAATTGGAACAAGGACAGTTGTTGAGCCTAAAAATACCACTCGCTTTATATTTGTTTTAGCTAAAACATCGAGCAATCCTTTTATATAATTTGTATATTTTAAATCAATTAAATAAACAACAGCTTCAATGTTTTTTAGGCTATGATAAATTGAATCAGGGCTTAAAAGATTTCCACTTGTAAATTCAAGATTAGGATTTTTATTTTCAAGATATGAGTTGTCTTCAAAATAAGAGGACAGGTATGCTTTTAGCTTCTCTGTATTGCTGTCTGTTCTAATAAGACATCTAACAGAAAAGTTGTTTTCTAGAAATTTTCTAACGACTATTTGGCCTATAAAACTTGTTGCTCCTATTACCAGAATCATATATTTTATATACAATAATGAAATAAAAAATTCAATATTGATATTAAATTTAAAAGCTTTTTATTAAATGTATATTGACATTTAATGGTAAGTTATGTAATATTCTTAACAAACTAATAAAAAATAATAAATTATGATATAATTAATTTTTTAATAGCTTGTTTTCTTACTCACATATTTAAATAACTGGATTATAATAAAAATAATAAAAATATTACAAAATATTACAAAATAGTAAAAAAAATTTTTTTATGAGGTTTCATATTATAAATATAATTTTATAATATTATAATAATTTTTACTTTATTAATAATTTATTAATAAAAATATTTGTAAAAAACAAAAATATTTTAATTATCTTAAATTATTTTAAGAGAATATAAATATATGGATGAAAAAATTTATAAAGTTTTAAATAACAAAAAAATCTCTATTAAAGATTTAAATAAAAAACAGATTTTAAAAATTATAATTGAAAATGATCCTATCTCTAGGATAGATATATCGAAATATCTTAAAATTAGCAGGCCCACTACAACTTTTTATATCAATGAATTGTTAGAGGCAGGTTTAATTGAAGAAGTTGGTAAAGGTAAATCAACTCCACAAGGCGGCAAAAAAGCAGTACTTATTAGATTTAATGAAAAAGCTGGTTATATAATTAGTGCTATGATTGGTGTTAATAACATAAGGATTGCGTTAACTGATTTAAGGTCTAATATTTTAGAATCTGTAAAAATTCCAACTGAACAATGGCTAGGGCCAGGCAATGTTATAAAAAAAGTTATAGAAAATGTAGAGAGTATTATAAAAAAAAGCAAAATAGATAAAAAAAATTTTTTAGGAATTGGGATAGGGGCAACTGGTCTAGTAGACTCAGAAACAGGCATAGTGGTTTTTTCTCCAAATCTTACTGGGTGGTATAATATTGAATTAAAAAAAATAATTGAAAAGAGTTTAGATTTACCTGTTTATATTGAAAACGAGTGCAGGGTTCAAGCTATTGCAGAAAAAAGATTTGGACTAGCAAAAAATTTTAAAGATTTTGTTTGTTTAGAAACAGGAGCAGGTATAGGTACAGGTGTTTATGTAGCAGATAAGTTACTAACTGGAATAAACGGAATGGCTGGTGAGCTTGGTCACCTAATAGTTAGCATGGACGATGATAGAATATGCCACTGTGGAAATACTGGATGCTTAGAAAGTCTATGTTCAATGAGGTCTCTTTTATATGATATAAAAAAAGATCTTAAAGAACAAAACCCTGATAATTATGATAAATATGAAAATATCACTTCAAAAGATTTATTTGAACTCTATAAAGAGGGAAATGAAATTGTAGTAAAAAATGTTAATAAAAATGCAGAATATCTTGGTATTGGGATATCAAATGCAATTAAGATTTTCAGTCCAGAAATTATTATTATTCATGGAGAAGTAATTAAATTTGGGGAAAAATATTTAAATATTGTAAGAGAGACTGTATCAAAAAACACATTTCCAATGGTAAAAGAAGAATATGATATACAATTTTCAAAGCTTGGGGAAAATGTAGGTTTAATAGGTGCTTCTTATATTGTTTTTGAAAAAACTTTTAATTTAGAAAACTTTAATATTCCAGATAATTATATTCTAAAAAAAGAATAAAAATTTTAAATTTTATATTATAACTAATTTTTATATCTAATTTTACTTAATAAAATTTATTAATCATTTATTTAGGAAGGTCGCAATGGATTATGATAAAAATATTAGCAAATATGTAATTGGTCTTGATTTTGGAACTGATTCTGTAAGAGCCCTTGTTGTTGATGTTGTAAACGGTAAAGAGCTTGCTACATATGTATCTAACTATAAAAGATGGAATAAAGGCAAATATCAAAATTCTTCCCAGAATATGTATAGGCATCATCCATTAGATTATATTGAATCAATGCAGGAAGTGATTGTCCAATCTTTAAAACAATTACCAAAGACTATAGTTGACAATATTATAGGAATAGGTGTTGATACTACTGGTTCTACACCTGCTCCGGTTGATAAAGATGGCACAGTGCTAGCATTAAAGGAAGAATTTTCTGAAAACCCAAATGCAATGTTTATATTATGGAAAGATCACACTGCTGTAGAAGAAGCTGAACTGATAAATAAAGTAGCTAAATCTTGGGGTGGAACTGATTTCACTAAATATAGTGGTGGAGTTTATTCATCTGAATGGTTTTTTTCAAAAATACTACACATATTAAGAGCTGATTCTAAAGTAAGAGAAAACGCATTTTCATGGGTTGAACTTGCTGATTGGATTCCAGCAATATTAACTGGAAATTTAGATCCTTTAAAGATGAAAAGAAGCCGTTGTGCAGCTGGTCATAAAGCAATGTGGCACGAGCAGTGGGGAGGGCTTCCTTCAGAAGAATTTTTAATAAAAGTTGACAATCTTTTTGCAGGACTTAGAGAAAGGCTTTATACCCAGACGTATACTTCTGACAATTCTGCTGGAACTCTTTCACATGAATGGGCAAAAAAGCTTGGACTAAATACAAATGTAACCGTAACTGTTGGTGCTTTTGACCCTCATATGGGTGCAGTTGGTGGTCAGATTTCTGAAGGTGTTTTTGTAAAAGTTATTGGAACTTCATGTTGTGATATGGCAGTAGGTCCAAAAAGTCAAAATGAAGTTATTATTGAAGGTATATGTGGACAAGTAGATGGGTCAATTATTCCCGGAATGATTGGATATGAAGCAGGGCAATCTTCTTTTGGTGACGTGTATGCTTGGTTTAAAGAGGTACTTTCATGGCCAATTAAAACAATATTGCCAGAACTTGAATTTATAAAAAGTGATATTGCTAATTCAATTTCTGAAAATATTCAAAACAGGATAATTAAAAAAATAGAAGAGGTTTCAGAAAATATTAGCCCAGAACAGACAGGTCTAATTTCACTAGACTGGTTAAATGGCAGAAGAACACCTTTTGCTGACCAGAAACTAAAAGGGGCTATTGCTGGATTATCTCTTGGCTCTACTGCACCAAAAATATACAGATCTTTAGTAGAAGCAACAGCTTTTGGTTCACGTGCAATAATAGAGAAATTTAAGCAAAGTGGCTTAAAAATAAGTGAAGTAGTTGCAATTGGAGGTATTCCTAAAAAATCATCACTTGTAATGCAAATACTTTCTGATGTTTTAGCATTACCAGTAAAAATTGTTGAATCATCGCAAGCCGTAGCTCTTGGAGCTGCAATTTTTGCAGCTGTTGCTTCTGGATATTATAAAGATATTTTTACAGCTCAAAAGAATATGTCTAGTAAATTTTTAAAGACTTATTATCCAGATAAATCAAAAGTTGAAATTTATGACAGGCTCTATAAATTATACATCGAATTTGGAAGTAAAAATGAAAGTTTTTTAAGGATTTTGTAATTCAAGATGGGTAATATAACGAATAATATGAATAATATAATTGATAAAAAAGAAATAAAAGAGTTAAAAGAGAAAGTACTTGAAGCAAATATTGAACTTTATAAGTCAAATTTAGTTTCTTTTACATTTGGCAATGTATCTGGAATAAATAGAGAAAGAAACTTGATTGCAATAAAGCCAAGTGGTATTGATTATAAAAATCTTAGTGTTAAAAACATGGTGTTGGTTAGTCTTGATGGGAAATTGCTTACCTCTGACTACAAACCTTCTTCTGATACAAAAACACATTTAGTATTATATAATGCTTTTCCTGAAATAGGGGGAGTAGCTCATACTCACTCGAGATTTGCAACAATTTTTGCACAGGCATTAAAATCAATTAATTGTCTAGGGACAACACATGCAGATTATTTCTATGGTGAAATTCCATGTACTGAGCCAATAAAAGATGATGCAATACAAAGAGACTATGAAGAAGAAACTGGCTTATTGATTAAAGAAACTTTGTTAAAAAAAGGTATTGATTATAAAAACATGAAAGCTTGCCTAGTGGCAAATCATGGACCTTTTACATGGGGAAAAGACCCAGAAGAAGCTGTTTTTATTAGTAAAGTTCTTGAAGAAATATCTATTCAGAATCTGTATACAAAATTAATTAATCCTCAGGTAACTGAAATAAGCAAAGTTTTGCTAGATAAACATTATTTAAGGAAACATGGAAAAAATGCTTATTATGGTCAAAACAGTAAATTAAAGTAAATGTTGTTTTTTTATATTGGTATATTTTGGGAAAAATATATTAGGGGAGGAATAATTGAACTCAAGGGAAAGAATAAATACTACTTTAAATCATAAAACTCCAGATAAGCTGCCTGTAGATTTTGGTGGAACTACAACTACAGGAATACATGTTAGCGTTGTTTACAAAATCAGACAATATTATGGCTTAGACGAGCCAGGGACGCCAGTTAAAGTAATAGAACCTTACCAAATGCTAGGTGAAGTTAAAGATGATCTTAAAGATATAATAGGAATTGATGTTATCTCTGTTAGTGGACCAAATAATTTTTTTGGTTTTAAAAATGAAGGTTGGAAACCTTGGCAATTATGGGACGGAACACCGGTATTAGTTCCTGAAAAATTTAATATTGAAATAAATGAAAATGGTAGCGTGTATCAGTATGCTCAAGGTGATAAAAACTACCCTCCTTGTGCAGTTATGCCTAATAAAGGTTATTTTTTTGACTCACTAAATAGGCAAAAACCGTTTAATGAAAAAGATTTAGATCCTATTGATAACACAGAAGAGTTTAAGTATTTAGGTGATGATGACTTAGAATATATTAAACAAGACACAGAAAGAAAATATAGTAATTCAAGCTATGCAATAGTTGGAACTTTGGTATCTTCTGGATTTGGTGATATAGCTTTGGTTCCAGGGCCTTCCCTTAAGGATCCAAAAGGTATTAGAGATGTAACTGAATGGTATATCTCTACTATGACTAGAAAAGAATACATTAAAAAAGTTTTTGAAAAACAATGTGAAATAGCAATAGAAAATTACAAAAAAATATTTACAGCTATTGGAAATAAACTTAGCGCTGTGTTTGTTTCAGGGACTGATTTTGGCACTCAAGATAGACTATTTAGTTCTATCGAAAACTACAGAGAGTTATTTAAACCTTATCACATTAAAATAAATACTTGGATTCATGAAAATACTGATTGGAAAACATTTATTCATAGTTGTGGCGCTATAAAAGAATTACTTCCTGATTTAATAGATGCTGGATTTGATATTGTTAATCCAGTTCAGATATCAGCTGCAGGGATGGAGCCAGCTACATTAAAAAGGGAATTTGGCAAATATATAACCTTTTGGGGTGGTGGTGTTGACACACAAAAAACTCTTGCAATTGGAGATGAAAAAGATGTTAAAGAACAGGTTAAACAAATGATTGAAATTTTCAATAAAGATGGCGGTTACGTTTTTTCTACAGTTCATAACATTCAAGCAAATGTTCCAATCAATAATGTAATAGCGATGTTTGATGTGATTAAACAATACAGATAAATGATTTTATAAAAATAACCATTTTTAAAAAGTTAAACCAATAAAAAATAATATTAAATAATGTTTAAAAATATTGACAAAATTTTGTTAGTTATGTAAAATACTTAACAAATATAAAAAAACATAAATTTTTATTATTCATAATCTTTTTTTCTTATCAAAAAGTTTATTTGGAGTTTTTATGAATGTAAATGACTCTATAGTTAAATTTGAAGAAAGAAAATTATCTCCATTTTCTAAGTTTGTTTATTTTCTTGGTAATATTAGATTAGTAATAGTTTTAATAATAATAATATCAGTATTTACTGCTTTAAATAAAAGCTACTTTTCTGTAAACAATCTTTATACTGTTTTAATGGCTGTTGCGACACTTGGTTTATCTTGTATAGGCCAGAGTCTTTGTCTTTTAACTGGTGGCTTTGATCTTTCAGTAGGTTCTACTGTATTAGTATCGGGTGTGTTAGCAGCATATATTATTAGAAACTTTGGTGTAAACATATGGCTAGCGTTTCTCATTATTATAATTTTAGGAGCGTTTATAGGATTAATTAATGGTCTTTTAGTTACAAAAGGTAAAATTAACCCATTAATAGTTACTCTTGCAGTATCTTCAATTTTAAATGGTCTTGTATTTTTTCTTTCACAGGGAAAATTTATAAATGTTAAAGAAGAGTCTTTTAGATTTCTTGGATTATACAGATTATTTAATCTTAAATTTTTACAGATGCCTATAATAATTACAATTGTTTTATTCTTTTTTTTCTTTTTTATTTTAAAATACACAAGTTATGGAAAGTATATTTATGCAATTGGTGGTAATAAAATTGCAGCAAAATTTTCTGGTATAAATGTTAATTTAATCACGAGCTCAGTTTATGTTCTTAGTGGCTTACTTTCTGCAATTGGAGGCTATATGTTTGCATCAAGAGTTGGAGCAGCGCAGCCTACAATTGGTGGTAATTTTGCTTTAAATACTATTGCAGCTGTAATACTTGGAGGAATTTCCTTGAGTGGTGGAAAAGGTTCAATTTTTGGCGCGTTTACAGGAGTATTAATTCTTCAATCTATAAATATTGGTTTATTAGGGATGGGCCTTGAAACAAGTTATCAGTATATTGCTTCAGGAGTTGTGATGTTAGTTGCAATATTTTTTGATGTGTTTAGGAAGAAATAATTATTTGTTATTTTGTTATTAACTAAATCTATGAAAATGCTTATATCTTGTAAGTTTTTTAATGATTTCAAAGTAAATAAAGAATAAATATATGGCACAAATTAAATAAAAGAAAGGAGGTTAAAAAATAAAATAATTTTAAAAACATTTTTATAGTATCAAAAAAATTATTAACAAGGAGGAAAAATGAAAAAAGTAAAACTGGGTATGATAATATTTATTGCTATCATTACCCTAATAACAGTAATGTCAATAGGAGGTTGTAAAAGAACAACGACCGAAACTGCAGCTGAAACAACAGCAGCTCAAACTGCAGCAGAAACAACAGCAGCAGAAACAACAGCTGAAAAAACTACTACTGCACAAGCTAGTGATTTAACATTTGGCTATATTTCAAAACTTTTAACACACCCATGGTTTACAACAGAATCTGCTGGACTTGAAAAATTCTGTAATGAAAATGGAATTAAATATATCTCAGCAGATGCAAATATGGATGATGAGCTCTGTTTAAAGCTTGTTGATGATTTGATAAATCAAGGTATTGATGCTTTATTTATCTGTGTAACTTCCCAAGGAATTGGTCCAGCTGTAACAGAAAAGTGTGAAAAGGCAGGTATTCCAGTAATGACTATTGATGATACAATTGTAGATCATAATGGTAAGCCTGTTCCACATGTTGGAATGCCCACTAAAGATGTAGGTATTATGGGTGGAGAAGCTCTTGCAAAATTAGCAAATGAAAGAGGATTTTTTAAAGAAGGTAATGTTTACAAATTAATGAATGTTGGCTCAGCTAAGCTTTCAGTACTTATGGAAAGAACAGAAGGTTACACTGAAGCCATAACCAAAAATACACCAATTAAAGATCCTGATGATGTAATCTTTGTAGAAACAGAAGACGGAATGATGAATAATGCTCTTCCAGCATGTAATGCAACAGTTAGTGCTAATCCAAAAGTTACACACTGGATTGCTACAGGAATTAATGATGACTGTGCTATTGCTGCAGTAAGAGCTTTTGAGGAGTTAGGTATTCCAAAATCAAACTATTTATCTTGTGGTTTAGGCGGTTATGACTTAGCACTTGAAGAGTTAGATAAAGGCAATGATAGCTTTATAACTGTTGGGCTAAGACCTGATAATGAAGGCTATCAAGCTGCTCAATTAATGTTTGAGTTCCTAACGAAAGGTACTCCTCTTCCAGAGATAACATACGTTGGTGGTACAATTGTAGATGTTAATAATTATAAGGAATCTCCATTCTGGACAGGAAAATAAAATAATTTAAAAAAATTTACGATACCGATACTACTAAATATGTTAATTGCAAAAATAGTTGCAAAAAAATTGTTAAGTAAATATTAAAGTAAATTTATAAGTAAATTTATAATTAAACTTGCTTGGATATCAAAAAAATTGGTGAGTTAAATGTTATCAGACAATAATGAAAAATATATTTTAGAAGCTAAAAATATTACTAAGCATTTTCCTGGTGTACTTGCACTTGACAATGTTAATTTTAATCTAAAACCAGGTGAGATCCATGCTCTTGTAGGTGAAAATGGTGCAGGAAAATCCACTCTGATTAAAATATTATGTGGTGTTTATACCAAAGATAGCGGTGATATTTATTTTAATGGTCACAATGTAAAAATAAATGATGTTGCATCTGCAAGAAGGCTTGGAATAGCTTTTGTTCCGCAAGAGATTGAATTAATGGATGGTTTAAATGTAGCTGAAAATATATATATTGGTAGATATCCAAGCAAGTTTGGATTTATAAAATGGCGTGAATTGAAAAAACAGACAGATGATATAAAAAAGCTATTTGGCGGAGCTATTGAAGGACTTGATAATTCAATGTTAGCTGAGGATCTTTCTGTGGCAAATAAACAAATAATTGAAATATTAAGAGTGCTTGCGCTTGATATGAAAGTATTATGCCTGGATGAGCCTACATCATCACTGACTGCAGATGAGACTGATAGATTGTTTAAGCTTCTAAAAGAATTAAAAAATAAAGGGATATCAATAATATATGTAAGCCATAGAATGGAAGAAATATTTCAAATAGCAGATAGAGTTACTATATTTAAAGATGGTAAATTTGTAAAAACTTCTAATATTTCAGACATAACAGTATCAGAAGTAATAAACTCAATGATTGGCAGGGAGTTAAATTTACTGGTTAAAATGGATAGAACAAAAAATATTTCTGATGAAATTGTGCTTGAGGTAAATAATTTTAACTTAAAAGGTAAGTTTAGTAATATTAGCTTTAATTTGAGAAAAGGGGAGATTCTTGGCTGGTTCGGTCTTATTGGTTCTGGTCGTTCTGAAGTTGCAGAGGCAATATTTGGCATTGAAAAAGCCAGTGGGACAGTGAAGGTTTTTGGTAAAGAATTTGAAGCTAATTCTCCAAAAATTTCAATAAATGAAAAAATAGGTTTAGCACCTGAAGACAGGCATACTCAAGGTTTGGTTTTGACTTTAGATATTAATAATAATATTAATCTTCCTGTCTTTGATAAGATATCAAAATTTGGTTTAGTAAATAACGCTGTTGCAAAAAAGCAAACAATTAAATTTGTAAATGAGCTTAATATAAAAACTCCAAGTATTTATACTATAGTAGACTCTCTTAGTGGTGGAAATAAACAAAAAGTATCTATAGGTAAATGGTTAAATGCTAATGCTCAAATATTAATTTTTGATGAGCCAACTAAGGGAATTGATGTTGGTTCTAAAAATGAGATTTATAAACTTATTAGGACACTTGCAGATGCTGGAAAAAGTATAATTTTTATTTCTTCAGAATTACCTGAAATTGTAAATTTATGTGATAGGATTTTAGTATTTAGAGAAGGAAAAATCCAAAAAGAATTGATAAATAGTGAAAAAATAACAGAACATGATGTCTTTAAATACGCAATAAAAAGTTAAAAAATACGCAAAATAAAATAAAATAAAATAAAATAAGAAGTGCAACAATTATGGAAAACAATAATCAAATTTCTTTAAAAAAAGATATTTATACAAGAAATATCTTAAGGAAAAATTTAAATACTCTATTAATTGCTGTAGTTTTTGTATTAACTATAGTATTTTTTTCAATTAGCAGTAAAGATTATTTAACAGTTAATAATATAATAACCAACATTATCGCTATATCAACTATTGGAACAGTTTGCATTGGTCAGACTTTACTTTTAATATCAGGTACTTTTGACATATCAGTTGGTGCAGTTGTTGGATTTTCAGGAGTTATATTAGCTAAACTATTAAAAGTTTTTGATGTTTCAAGTATTCCTGCATCTTTATTTGTATTTTTTGTTGTTATTTTTATTGGTGCGCTAATTGGTTTTATAAACGGCATAATTATAACTAAGGTTAAGATTAATGCCCTAATTACTAC
>CAYLWJ010000129.1:0-2524 GCA_964387355.1 uncultured Actinomycetota bacterium
TAATAAAGCTAAGAAGTCATATATCTTTTTATAAAATATGATTACTACTATACTTTATATGATTACTAAAATAAAACTAACCTTTAAGATTATTTGTCCAGTAATAATTAAAAATTATTTTACAAATACTAATTTTTAATGATAATTAAAACAATCCAAAAAACAAACATAAAAGTATCTTCAGTAGGTTTAGGAACATGGGCAATAGGCGGAGTTTTTTGGGGTGGAACTGATGAAAAAGAAGCTGAAAGAGCTATTAATGCCTCAATTGATGAAGGTGTAAATTTTATTGATACCGCACCTGCCTATGGTTTTGGTCTTGCAGAAGAATTAGTTGGAAAGATTATTAAAAATAAGCGTGAAAAAGTAGTTATTGCTACAAAATGTGGTCTTGTTTGGGATAAACCATCTGCTACTTTTCACTATAGTTTTCCATTGCCTGGAGGTAATAAACATAAAGATGTTTTTAGGAATTTAAGTCGTAAATCAATACAACAAGAAATAAAACAAAGTTTATCAAGGCTTAAAACAGATTATATAGATATTTATATTACCCATTGGCCAGACCCGAATACTCCTATTCAAGAGACAGCAGGGGCACTTCTTGATTTAAAACAAAAAGGTTATATTAGAGCAGTGGGTCTATCAAATGTAAACATTGATATACTAAAAGGTTTTTCAGATTACATAGATATAGATGTTGATCAAGAGCATTATAATATTATAGATAGAAAGATTGAGTTTGATATTATTCCATTTTGCTTGCAAAATAATATAACAATAATTGCTTATGGTGCATTAGCTCAGGGGCTTCTCTCAGGGAAAATTAATCCTGAAAGAAAATTTACTCCGGATGATGCAAGATTATTATTTAATTTTGAGCGATTCAAGCCAGAAAACATTGCATTAATAAACAACTTATTAAAAAAATACCTTGGTCCAATAGCAGAGAAACACAGATGTACAATTAGCAATATTGCTGTAGCATCAATTATTCAAGATAATAATGTTGTTGCGCTGTGTGGAGCTAGAAATGAATTACAAGCTAAAGAAAATGCTAATTCTGGTAGAATAATTCTAGATGAAGAAGATAAGAAGATGATTGACCTTTTTATTAGCAGTTATAAGCTGTAATTTTCTAAAAATCTTTTTAAAGAAAGGAGGTGTGCTTTACTTGTTATATTCAAAAAAGGAGGTGATTGTTAATATTTTATTTTAGTATTAATTTATTAAACTTTTAATTTTTATTGTATAAATGTTGAAGTTAAATATTATTAATTAGGAGGTCTAAATTGAAAAAAAGTCGTATTTTCATAATAATGTTTTTAGTGTTTACACTGGCTATAGTTTTGGTAAGCGCTTGTAAAACAGAGAAGACAGCTGAGACAAAAGCTAAAGCTGAAGAGGAATCAAAAGAAAAAGCAGGTGAAGTTGTTTTTTCTGATGCAGTATTAAATGACTATGGTACAGGCGACCATTGTAGATTTGCAGCTGGTGGGGGAGAATTATTTCTAGAACATGTAACTGATTTACCTGAAATGCCAAAAGCCAATAAAAAATACAAAATTGGTTTTGCAAATTATTTTGCATTTGATGAATGTGGTTCGCAATTAATGAAATATGTTCCAGAAGCTGGAGAAAAATGTGGAGTTGAAATATTAGCATATGATTGTAATTGGGACCCTTTAAAACAAGCTGAAGCAATTGATGGTTGGATTATGCAAGGTGTTGATGGTGTAATATTGTCTGCTTTAGATCCTTATGGTATTGAACCTTCTTTAGAGAAATTACATAAAGCAGGTATACATGTAGTGTGTTTCGAAAATCCTCCTTTAGTAAATTGGGTAGACTGCATAGTTATTCCAGACCCTTGGGTTGGTGGGTATATGGCAGCAAAATATTTAGTTGAAGCATTAGGTGATAAAGCAAATAATAGTAAAATTGCTATTTTAAGAATACCTGAGTGGTATTGGACAATTGAAGGAAGGGAATTAGGTTTTCGTCAATATTTAAGAGAGCAGGGTTTAAATGTTGAATATGTAATTGGTCATGGACTTGAAGTTGAAGAGCATGCAGATAGATTTGAGAATATTCTTCAAGCAAATCCTGATCTTACTGCTGGTTATGGGACATATAGTTCTGCTGGAATTGGGATGGTTCAAGCTGCATTGTCATTAAATAGAATGGATAGCTTAAAATTGGTTGGATGGGATTTGGATAGGCCAGTTATTGCTGCTGTAAAACAAGGTCATTTAGTTGCTAGTCCTGCATATAGTATGAGACAGTCTTCATCATATATGGTTGCACATATGGTAAATATTTTAAATGGTAATCTTGATAAAGTTCCTGCTATTACATGGATGGCAACTGAACCAATACTTCCAGAAAATGCAGATAAAATGTATGAGATATTCCATGAAGGTGAAACTCTTAAAGATTATATGGAAGGTAAGATAAAATAATAAAAGTAAAAAAAATATAAAATTTTATAATTATTTATAACTATATATAGTATTTAATAACA
>CAYLWJ010000130.1:0-1658 GCA_964387355.1 uncultured Actinomycetota bacterium
CTGTTATTGGTGTTAATTCAATTATTGCAACTATAGGCACAATGTTTATATGGAGAGGAATTGGTTATACCTTAACTAATGGTGAATCAATTTTAGCTTTAAATCCAGTAATTGATTATATTGGAAGAGGTTTTATTTTTAAGGTAATACCATTTCCAATAGTTTTGCTTGTTATATTTTTTGTCGTTACTTACATTATTATGAATCATTCAAAATGGGGCAGGCAAATTTATGCAATTGGGGCTAATCCTCTTGCTTCATTTCTATCAGGAATAAATGTTAAAAGGGTTAAGTTTATTAATTTTATCTTTTGTGGAATGACTGCTTCAATTGGTGGTCTTATACTTACCTCCTTATCTGCAGTTGGAATGCCACAACATGGTCAGGGTCTTGAACTTGTTATAATTTCATCAATTATACTTGGTGGCACTGCTTTAGGTGGGGGCAGAGGTCAAATATTAGGAACATTAGCAGGAGTATTAATTTTAAGTATACTCTATAATTTTTTGACAATAATGAATATTTATTATTTTTATATACAAATGGTTCAGGGTTCTGTACTAATTTTAGTAGTATCTACTTATGAAATCAGGCAGGCTAAAGCAAGGAGGAGGGTATAATGGAAGGTGGAAACTTTTCTAAAAAATTTTCAGGTTTTATGAATTTTTTAAGAACTCCTACCCCGACTCTAATAGGAATATATATTGTTTTACTTATTCTTTTTTCTTTTACTAGTAAAAACTTTTTAACAATTCAAAATATGAAAGGAATTTTTAATAACTTTGCAGTTTTTGGAATATTATCTGCAGGGGTTACTGTTGTTATGATTGGAGGAGGATTTGATCTTTCTATAGGCTCAATTGCAGGGTTAGCAGGAATAGTAAGTTCAGTGCTTTTAATGAAAAATATTGCTGTTCCTACACCTTGGGTGTTTATAATAGCTATAATTATTGGTTGTAGTGTTGGTTTTATAAACGGCGTTATTATTTCAAAAGTTGGAATTAATCCCATTATTACTACATTAGGTACTTTGGCTATAGTAAGGGGAGTTTGTTATTTTTGGGCAGATTTAAATCCAAGAGTTTATAATGTATTTGTACAAAATTTTGGACGCATTTATCTAGGCAATGTATTCCCAATAACTACATTGTATATAATAATTACATTTATTGTTTTGACTTTAATCTTAAAATTTACCAGATTTGGCAGAGATTTATATACAATTGGAGGCAATGAGCAATTAGCTAGGCTTGCCGGAATACCAGTGGATAGAATTAAAATTATTTCTTATGTAATATCTGGGTTTTTTTGCTCCATTGGAGGTCTTCTTCTTATTTCACAATTAGGATCTGGTAGACCAGAGTATGGAACTGGAGCAGAACTTGAAGTTTTAACTATTGTTGTTCTTGGAGGAGTTGTAGTAGGTGGAGGTAGAGGAAATTTTTTAGGTGTTTTTATTGCACTAATTATTATTCAAACAATTTCTAATGGAATGGTTTTAATTGATGTTCCTGTATATATAAGAATGGTAATTAAAGGAGCTTTATTAGTTTTGGTTATAGCTACAGATGCTATTAGAAATAAAAGGCATTTACAAATGTATTAATACTTTACAAGGTATATTTGGAAAGGTGTTTATGAATTCAAGAGAAAAGTTT
>CAYLWJ010000131.1:0-27037 GCA_964387355.1 uncultured Actinomycetota bacterium
ATACTTTTATTTATTTTTAAAATAATATTTTCAGAAGAACGAGGTTCAACTGATTTAGAATAAACTGCTTTATTATTTAAAATATCTATTTTGTCTATATCTCTTTCTATGGCATTAAAAACTTTTTTTGGGTTTTCTTGGTTATCAGCACATTCAGTATCATCATATTCAGTATCATCATATTCAGCATAAGTATATTTAGCATCATTATATTTAGCATCAGCATATTTAGCATCATTATTTAATCTAATATCAATAACATTATCAACTTTATTATCAATAAAACTACCGAAATTATTATTAATAACGCTTTCGGCATTGTTATTAAAATTATTTATATCATTAAAATTATTTTCAACATCACTTATACCAATATTATTATAATTATTATCATAATTATAATTTACATCTTTATTATAACTACTGTTAAGTTTTTTATTTTGTAAATTTGGCTTAATTTCCTTTAAGGCATCTTTAAAAACAGTTTGCTTGTTAGACCTATTTATTTTATATATGTCAATAGCAATAAACTTTATTTGTATTTCTCTTTTTTCATCCTTTTCTTTTGTATTATCTTCCCTATTTTCTTTTTTATCTAATCTTCCTTTTACAGCTATTACTGAACCCTCTTTTAAAAGATCATCATACTTTTCTCTTACGGTTGGAAAAACTATTACTTCTATGCTGTCTGTTAAATCTTCTAAATTTAAAAAATACATTTTAGCATTACTTTTAGTTAAAATCTCTTTTTTGTCAATTATTGCCCCTGCTATTGTATGTGTGGTTTTATCATTTTCATCAGCAAGTTCACCAATGCTTTTAAAACCAGTTAACATATCCTTATACTCGTCAAGAGGATGACCTGATATATAAAGGCCAAGCATCTCTTTTTCGAATTTTAACAATTCCTTTGCGCTGTATTCATTATCACTTTCAAGATTTGATAAATTATCTTCAATTAGAGAACTTAAATCTGTGTCTACAATATCTTTTACTGAATCTTCAAATAATGAAAATTGGCCTGACTGATGGCTTTTCTTTAGCTTACTTATATTTTCAGTAATAAAATCAAAATTCTCCATAAGGTATTTTCTTTTATAGCCTAAAGAATCAAACACTCCTGCTTTTATTAAACTCTCTAAAGTCTTTTTATTTAAAACCCCTGAAGGTACCCTTAAACAAAAATCATTAAAGTTTTTAAATTTTCCATTTAACTTTCTTTCTTCAACAATTTGTTCTATCACATTTAATCCTACATTCTTTATAGCAGATAGTCCAAATCTTATAGAATTACCAACAACAGTAAAATCTGCATAGCTCTCATTTATATCTGGAGGTAAAACTTCTATGTTCATTCTTCTTGCTTCATTTATATATTGAGCAACTTTTTCCTGCGAGCCCATTCTAATGCTTAATAAAGCTGCCATGAATTCAACTGGGTAATTTGCTTTAAGAAAAGCAGTTTGGTATGAAATCATTGCATAAGCAGTGCTGTGAGATTTATTAAAACCATATTCTGCAAAGTGAGTTATTAATTCAAATAATTTTTTTGCAGTATCTTCATCTACTAACCCAACATTTTTAGAACCCGTTAAGAATTTATTTTTCTGTTTGGTTATAACATCTCGTTTTTTCTTGCTAATTGCATCTCTTAAAATATCAGCTTCAGACATTGTAAAACCTGCAATTTTAGATGCAATCATCATTATTTGTTCTTGATAAAGAATTATCCCGTACGTTTCTTTAAGAATTGGCTCTAAACTTGGATGTAAATATTTTATTTTTTTATTATTGTTTTTTGCTTGAACAAAATCATTAACCATACCGCTTTGAAGAGGACCAGGTCTAAAAAGTGCAAGAGTTGCAATTAAATCTTCAAATTTTTCTGGCTTTAAATTTATTACAAGTTCTCGCATACCAGAACTTTCTAATTGAAAGACTCCAAGACAGTCTCCTCTTGTAATCATATCAAAAGTTTTTTTATCATCTAGATTAATTGAGTTAATATCTAAATCTACATTTTTGGTTTTCTTTATAAGAAATAAAGTTTTATCTATTAGTGATAAGGTTTTAAGTCCAAGAAAATCCATTTTTAAAAGACCAATCTCTTGAACATCCTCCATTTTATATTGTGTTTTAATATCGCCACTTTTTTCATCTCTTTGAATAGGAGTATAATTAAATAAATCATCAGCAGAAATAACTACACCCGCAGCATGTATTGAATGCTGTCTAGCTTTCCCTTCTAATGACTTTGCAGCATCAATTATTTCTCTTACCCTTTTATCTTTCTCATAAAGCTCTCTTAATTCTAAAACACCGTCTAATGCAACTTCTATTGTCATATTTAATTCCATTGGGACAAGTTTAGCGATACGGTCAACTTCACTATAAGGAACTTCCAGTACTCTTCCAGCATCCCTAATTGCTTGTCTTGCTGCCATTGTACCAAAGGTTATAAGCTGGGCTACTTTACTTTCTCCATATTTTTCAGTTACGTATTTTATTACTTTATCTCTATGTTCATCGGAAAAATCTATATCAATATCTGGCATTTTTTTTCGCTCTTCATTTAAAAATCTTTCAAATAAAAGATTATATTTTAAAGGCTCTATATCAGTTATTCCAAGCAAATATGAAACAATACTTCCTGCAGCTGAACCTCTTCCTGGGCCAACTCTGATATTATTTAATTTTGCAAATTTAACAAAATCCCATACAATTAAAAAATATTCTGCAAAACCCATTTTTTTTATGACTTCTAATTCATTGTTTAATCTTTTCTCAATATCGCTGTTTAAAGCTGGGTATTTAGAAGGTATGCTATCAAAACATAATTTTCTTAAATATTCATCACAAGTTAAATTATCTGGAACCTCAAATGGAGGAATTAAACCCAAATTAAAATCCAATTTTAAATCACACATTTGCGCTACTTCTAATGTGTTTTCTAAAACTTGAGGAAAATCATTAAAAAGAATTGCCATTTGATCATAATTTTTAAAGTAATATTCACGGGTTCTTGGGAAGAACCCACTTTTTTCAGATTTTTCTACATCAATTTCTTTTTTTTCTAATTCTTGTTCAGCTAATTTATCAATTATTTTTTTTATTGTTATTTCAAGTCCCTCATCTAAATCAATATCTGGACAATATTTCCTAAATTCACCAACAGTAATACCTGCCTGCAGACATAATAGAACAAAATGATATTTATAATCTATTTGATTTAAATAATGAACATCATTAGTTGCTACTGCTTTTAAGTTATTCTTCTGTGCCAATTCAAATAAAACCCTATTAATTTTCTTGTGCTTTTCAATTTTAAAATCAGTAAGTTCAATAAAAAAATTCTCTTTACCAAAAATCTCAATATATTCCTGTATGTATTTATTTGCTAGCTCTATTTTCCCAGCTTCTACTGCTCTAGGTATCTTACCACTTAAACATCCACTTAAAGCAATTAAGCCTTTTGAATATTTTTGTAAAAGTTCTGAATCTATTCTTGGTTTATAATAAAAACCCTCCAAAAAACCATAGCTTACAAGTTTCATTAAGTTCCTATAACCCTCTTTATTCTTTACTAGCAAGGTTAAGTGGTTATATAATTCCTCATTATTATTTCTGCTGGATTTCTTATCAAATCTGCTCTTGGGAGCCTGATATACCTCACATCCAATAATAGGCTTTATCCCTGCTTTTACTGCAGATTTGTAAAAATCAATAACACCATACATATTCCCATGGTCAGTTAAAGCAACAGCAGGCATCTCGTACTGCTCTGCTTTTTTTATTAAATCATCAATTCTAAGCAGTCCGTCAAGTAATGAATATTCACTATGTACATGAAGATGAACAAAATTTTTTTTCATTGATTTATATTAAATTTTTTACATTAATTTATTTGTATTTCAATTTATTTGTATTAATTTATTTTTGTTATAATCTAAAATCTTAATAATTTAAAGAAATAATTTGCAGAAATAATTTTTAATAATAATTTAAATTTATATTGGTAAATTTATATTGTTAATTTCCGTTAATACGCCTATTTATAATACCTGCAGCATAACCAGCTCCAAAACCATTATCAATATTTACAACTACTATACCTGGGCTACAAGAGTTTAGCATAGTAAGTAATTGAGATAGCCCTCCAAAGCTTGCACCATAGCCTATGCTAGTAGGAACACCAATAACCACACAATCAACCATTGAACTTACTATACTCGGAAGAGCTCCTTCCATTCCAGCCACTGCTATTATTACATTAGAGTTTTGAAGAATATCTCTATAATTTATAAGCCTGTGCATACCAGCAATACCAATATCATGTATTTTTTTTACATTATTTCCCATCAAGTATGCTGTTATTGCTGCTTCTTCAGCAACAGGAATATCTGTAGTTCCAGCACAAACTATTGTAATACCTTCTAAAAGCTTGTCTTCAGAAATTTTTAGAGGTGTATAAATTACTTTAGCTGCTTCATTATATTCTAAATTTAAAATATCTTTTTTCAAAAAATCATAAACTTTTTTTTCAACTCTAGTAATTAATAATACTTCAGAATAGCTTAATATTTTTAAGGCAATTTCTTTTATTTGTTTTAATGTCTTATTTTGGCCAAAAATAACTTCTGGAAAACCTCTTCTTAAGCTTCTGTGGTGGTCTATTTTTGCAAATCCAATATCTTCAAAATAACAGTTTTTAAATTCTTCAATAAACTTGGATTCATCAATTAATCCATTTTTGTAATCATTTAAAATCTTTTTTATAGAATTAGCAATAATATTTTGATTTTGAATATTTTTATTATTTTGACTATCAATCATTGTATTTAAGAATATTTAGGAATTTTCTATGTGCATAAGACCATATACAATACTGTCCTCCAGTGCCTGCCAGCTTGCCTCTATAATATTTTCAGATACGCCAATTGTTCCCCAGTTTTTTTCACCATCAGTTGATTCTATTAAAACTCTAACAACAGCACCAGTTCCCTGCTTTTCATCCAATACTCTAACTTTAAAATCAGTTAGCTTTATTTTAGATAATTTTGGATAGAAGTTCTCTAATGCTTTCCTAATTGCGCAGTCTAAAGCGTGAACTGGTCCATCTCCTTCAGCAGTTTCAATTATTCGTTTACCACCTACATGAATTTTCACTGTCGCCTCAGAAATCATGCCTGAGCTAGTCTTTTCATTTAAAACTCTAAAGCTTTCTAAAGTAAAATATTCCTTTTTAATCCCAATTGTATTTCTAACAATTAATTCAAAAGTTCCATCAGCAGCTTCAAACTGATAACCTTTATGCTCTAGATTTTGAATCATATTTAGTATTTTAGAAACACTTTCAGGGTCATTTTCAAGGTTTACACCGAACTCTTTAGCCTTTAATATTATTGATTTTTTACCTGAAAGCTCTGATATTAAAATCTCCCTTGTATTTCCAACAAGCTCTGGCTTTATGTGCTCAAATGCTTCTGTAAGCTTACTAACACCATGAACATGCATCCCAGCCTTATGAGTAAAAGCATATTTTCCAACAAAAGGCTGATTGCCTAAAACTGCCTGATTAGCTATTTCTGCAACAAATCTTGATAAATTTGTTAAATGCTTTAAATTGCCATCTGGAAGACACTTTTTACCTAATTTAATTTCTAAATTTGGAATTATTTGACATAAATCAGCATTTCCACACCTTTCACCATATCCATTAATAGTACCTTGAACCATTTTAACTTCTGGAATGCTTTCAACTAATAAAATTGTATTAGCAACAGCACAGCCACTGTCATTATGGCAATGAATTCCAAGAGGCGCATCAATTTTTTTACTTACATTTTCTGTAATTTTTTTTATCTCATTAGGAAGACAGCCACCATTGGTATCACAAAGAACAATGAAGTCTGCTTTAGCATCTTGGGCTGCTTTTAATGTTTCTATTGCATAATCGGCATTTAGCTTATAACCATCAAAAAAATGTTCAGCATCAAAAATAACTTCAAAACCTTCCTTTTTTAAGTAAGAAACTGAGTCAAAAATCATTTCAAGATTATTTTCAAGAGTTGTTTCTATTATTTTATTAACATGAAGTATTGAGCTTTTACCAAAAATGCATAACACATCTGCTCCAGATTCTGTAAGAGCTTTTAAATTTTCATCTTTGCTCGCTTTTGTATTTTTATATTTTGTTCTTCCAAAGGCAACTATTTTTGATTTATTAAACTTTTTATTCTTTAAAATGTTAAAAAGTTCCTCATCTTTAGGATTTGACGCAGGGAAACCAACTTCAATATAATCAATCCCAATATCATTAAATTTTTCTATTAACATTAGCTTATCTTGAAGAGAAAATGAGATATTAGCACTTTGTGCGCCATCTCTTAAAGTAGTGTCAAATATGTAAACCTTATTTTCTGCAAGTTTTTTATCAATCATTATATTATTTTCCTTTTAACCTTTTAAAAAAAAATTAACTTTTAATTTTTTAATTTTAACCTTTTTATCCAATAATTATTTACTTTATGCTTAAATTAATTTTATTTTATTGCTTGCCTAAAACTTTTTTTGCGTAATTTATATAACCACCGCTTGAAATAATTTCTTGAATAAAACCTGGTACAGGTTTTATCTTATATTTTTTGTCTTGAGTTATATTATAAATTATTCCATCATCAAGATTTACTTCAATTTGATCAAAATCATTAATTTCCTCTGCAGCATCAACACAGGGTATAACCAACAGTCCAATATTTATAGCATTTCTAAAAAAAATTCTTGCAAATGTTTTAGCTATTACCAATTTTATATTACTTGCTTTTATTGCAAGTGGTGCATGCTCACGTGAAGAGCCACAACCAAAGTTATAGCCAGCAACTATTATTTTTGCTTCTTTAACCTTGTTTTGAAAATCTTTATCTAAATCTTCAAAACAGTGAGCTGCAAGTTCTTCAGGGTTTGTTGTGTTTAAGTATCTTGCTGGAATTATCACATCAGTATCTATGTTATCTTTGTACTTAATTACCCTATCAATAATTACATTATTAGTTATATTATTATCTGTTTGTCCATAGTTACTATTATTATTGTTATTACTAGTATTTTTAAAATCACCGTTTTTAGTAAAATCACTGTTATTAGTAATGTTATAAATATTTCTAATATTACTTTTATTATCCTTAAAATCCATTAAACTACCTCCTCTGGAGTTGCTATACGTCCTAAAATTGCAGAAGCGGCAGCTACTGCTGGACCGCTTAAATAAACTTCACTTTTAGGATGCCCCATTCTTCCAACAAAATTCCTATTTGTAGTTGAAATTGCCCTTTCACCTTCTGCAAGTATTCCCATGTGACCTCCTAGGCATGGTCCACAAGTAGGAGTACTAACCACACATCCTGCTTCTATAAAAGTTTTTATATATCCTTTTTCAAGTGCTTCAAGATAAATTTTTTGTGTAGCTGGAATTATAATTGTTCGAACTTTTTTATTTACTTTTTTCGCTTTCAAAATCTCAGCAGCTATTTTTAAATCTTCCATCCTGCCGTTAGTACATGAACCAATCACAACCTGGTCTATTTTTATTTCAGATAACTGTTTAGCTTCAGCAGTATTTGAAGGCAAATGTGGTTTTGAAACTTGCAACTCAATTTGATTGCAGTCAATTTCAATTGTTTTGCAATATTCAGCATCTGGGTCTGAATAAAATATACTATAACTTTTTTTGTTATGTTTAACTTTATCTTTTAAATATTCTTCAGTCTTTTCATCGCAAGCAATTATTCCAAACTTTCCACCTGCCTCAATTGCCATATTGCACATTGTAAACCTAGAATCCATTGAAAGATTTTTAATAGCTTCCCCCGTAAACTCCATTGCCATATAGAGAGCTCCATCAACACCAATTAATCCTATTGTATATAATATTAAATCTTTTCCAGTAACCCATGGCTTTAAATTTCCATTATATATAAACTTAATAGAATCAGGCACCATAAACCAGGTATATCCTGTTGCCATAGCTACAGCTAAGTCAGTACTACCTACACCAGTTGCTGCAGCACCAAGTGCACCATAAGTACAAGTATGTGAATCAGCCCCTATTATAAGCTGTCCAGGTAAAACCAAACCTGCTTCTGGCAAGAGTGCATGCTCAATACCCATTTGTCCAATTTCAAAATAATTTTCAATATTTTGATTGTAAACAAACTCTCTTATATATTTACATTGTTCTGCAGACTTTATATCTTTGTTTGGCGTAAAATGGTCCGGTACAATTACAACTTTCTTATTATCAAAAACCTTATCAATCCCAATTTTTTGAAACTCCTTAACAGCAAGAGGCATTGTAATATCGTTACCTAAAACAATATCTACTCTTGCATTAATCAGTTCACCAACCTCCAAATAATCTTTATCACAATGAGCTGCAAGTATTTTTTGTGTAATAGTTTGCGGCTTAGTAAAAACTCCTTTTTTATCTTTTAAACTTTTGTTATCTTTTTCCATAGTTCTCTTTTATCCTTTAGATTTATTCTTTATTATAAAGCACTATTCTATTTAAAGCATCAATATAAGATTTAATGCTTGCTTCAATTACGTCAGTACTTATTCCACTGCCCATAACCTCTAAATCATTAGACTTTACAATCATCTTAACTGAGCCTATTGCATCTTTTCCTTCGGAAACTGCTTCAATATTATAATCAAGAAGATCAACTTTCATCCCTGTTATTTTATCAATTGCTTTAAAAGATGCATCTACTGGCCCATCACCATAAGCTGCGCTTTCAAATAAAGCACCATTAACTTCAAGACCAACAGTAGCCGTTGCTTTAATACTTGACCCATTTATAACTTGATAATATTTTAACTTAAAATACTCCTCAATTTCTCTAATTTCATTATTTACAATTGCTTTAAGATCAGCATCGCTTATTTCACCTTTTTTTTCTGCAAGGTCTTTAAACCTATTAAATGCTTTCTCAACTTCATCTTCTTTTAATATTAACCCAAGTTCTTTTACCCTTTTTATAAATGCATGCCTACCAGAATGTTTCCCTAAAAGCAATCTTGTCGGCTGAGAGCCTATATCTTCAGGTTTCATAATTTCATAAGTGGACTTATGCTTTAGCATTCCATCTTGGTGAATACCTGCTTCATGAGTAAACACATTTTTTCCAACAATTGCTTTATTTGGCGCAACTGAATAACCAGTCAAGTGACGAACAAGGGTACTTGTGCGCATAATTTCTTTTAAATTTAAATCTGTATACAAATTTAAATCTTTTTTTCTAGTATCAATAATCATTGCAATTTCTTCAAGTGCTGCATTTCCAGCTCTTTCACCAATCCCGTTAACTGCAACTTCTATCTGACTGGCTCCATGAGCAGCAGCCATAATAGAATTGGCAACAGCCAAACCTAAATCATTATGACAATGTACACTTATTATTACATTTTCAATGCCTTTAACATTTGCAATTAAATAATCTATTAAAGCAGCATATTCTTCTGGCAGTGCATAACCAACAGTATCAGGAACATTTAACACCTTTGCACCACTTTTGATTGCTACTTCATACATTTTACACAAAAAATCCTTATCACTTCTTGTTGCATCCATTGCTGAAAATTCAACAGTATCTGTGTATTGACGAGCCCTTTTTACAGCTCTTTGAGCTAGCTCCAATGCTTCTTCTCTAGTTTTTTTAAACTGATACTCCAAATGAATATCAGAAGAAGATATAAATGTATGAATTACAGGATAAGCTGCTTTGGCTAAAGCTTCTCCAGCAACATCAATATCTTTATCAACCGCACGCGCTAATGCAGCAACTCTTCTATTTTTAATAATTTTTGATATTTCAACTACAGAATTAAAATCACTTTTTGAAGAAATAGGAAACCCTGCCTCTATAACATCTACATTTAGTTTATCAAGCTGATCTGCAATTTGAAGTTTTTCTCTAACATTTAAATGTATTCCTGGAGCTTGTTCGCCATCTCTCAAAGTTGTATCAAAAATATAAATTTTTCTAGTCATATTAATTGTTCCTTTAAACTTTAATTATTCCCTTGTTTTAGTTTCCTTGATTTAAACTTCAACATTTAATTATTATCAAGTTAAATTTATAATCAAATTTAGCTTGATTAATTTAACTTGATTAATTTTAAAATTACTTATTTAAAATTATTAAAATTATTTTATAACTATTTTAACTATTTTAACTTTATCAATTATCTTAATTATTTTAATTATCTTAATTATATTAATTATCTGAATTGTTACAATTGTTATAAATTTACTACCTTAATATTTTTTAACCCTGTTAATTTTTTAAATTCCTCGACCATCTCAGGAGTTAAAGGCGTGTCAATATTTAAACCCATTACTGCATCGCCACCAATTTTCTTTCTTCCAACATGCATAGCAGCAATATTTACATTAAGTTTTCCAAAGGCTGTACCAATCTTACCAATTTGGCCTGGAACATCCTCATATCTTATAAACACCATATATTTTGAAGGCACCATATCAATAGCAAATTTATCTATCGAAATAAATCTTGGCTGATTTTTAATTCCTGTTACCGTTCCTGAAATTGACAACTCGCTATCTTTTCCTTTTCCGTTTAAAGTTATTAAATTTATATAATCACGAGGTTGTGAACTTTTAGTTTCTTTTATCTTTAAACCGTTTTCATCAGCAATTAAACCAACATTCACAACATTAACATTTTCACTTGAGTACTTACTTAAAATTTTTACTAAAATCATATTTGTAAGTATTTTTGTATCATTATCAGCAATTTTCCCATAATAACCTACTTCTATGCTCTCTAAGCTGCCTTCAAATAAACCACTGAAAAGGGCGCCCATATTTTCACAAAGCTCAAAAAATGGTGAAATTGCTTCCATTAATTCTGGGCTAGCTGATGGAAAATTAACAGCAAATGTTGCAGGTTTTCCGGAAAGAACTGCATCAACTTGCTCAGCTATCATTACTCCAGCCCTATCTTGAGCTTCATCTGTTGAAGCACCAAGATGAGGTGTACAAACAACTTTATCAAGCTCAAAAAGTGGAGAATTAGAACAAGGTTCTGTTTCAAAAACATCAAGAGCTGCTCCGCCGACAATCCCCTCTTTAATAGCTTCTGCTAAATCTTTTTCTACTATTATACCACCACGAGCTGCATTAATAATTACTACACCTCTTTTCATTTTTTTAAACTCATCTTTATTAAACATTCCAATTGTATCTTTATTTTTTGGAAGGTGAATTGTAATAAAATCAGCAACTTTATACAGATCTTCAAGCTTTTCGGCTCTTTCAATCCCAATAGAAGAAAATCTTTCCTGTGCAGTAAATGGGTCATAAGCAATTACTTTCATTCCAAGTCCGATTGCCTTTTTTGCAACAAGGTAACCAATTTTTCCAAAGCCAACTATTCCAAGTGTTTTGCCTTCTATTTCCATTCCTTTAAACTTTGACTTTTCCCATTTACCTGATTTTGTAGAAAAATCAGCTTCCGGAATCTTTCTAGCTATTGCAAGCATTAAACCAATTGTATGTTCAGCAACTGAAACACTATTACTACCTGGTGCATTAACAACAACAATTCCTTTTTTTGTAGCAGCTTTCACATCAACATTATCTACGCCAACACCAGCCCGCCCTATAACTTCAAGATTATCAGCTGCTTCAATAATATCTTCAGTAATTTTAGTTGCACTTCTAATAATAATAGCATTGTAATTCTTTATTATTTTTTTAAGCTCTTCAGGAGATATACCTTTTTTTAAATCAACAACATATTTATTTTCAAGTAACTGTTTTGCATTCTCAGATATACCATCAGTTACAATAATTTTTTTCATAATTTACCTCTTTTAAAATATTTTTTATTACATATAATTATTTTCATAAAATACTTTCAAAACTTCATTTACCCCGCTACCTAAATCAAAGTTCCATCCTTGTTCTTTTAATGCAAATTCAAGTGCTGAAATTGCAACAATAACATCAAAAATACCAACATATCCAAGATGGCCTATTCTAAAAATTAATCCTTGGAGTTTACCCTGACCGCCTGCTACAGTAACACCATACTTTATTCTCATTGTCTTGGTTAATAGCTTGCCATCAATTCCTTCAGGAACCAATATTGATGTTACTGAAACCCCTCTGTCAGCAGGATTTTTAACTAGGAGTTCAAGACCTAGTTTTTCACAAGCTCTTTGAACTGCTAAAGCATTTATTTTGTGCCTTTGATAAACTTTTTCTCTTCCTTCTTCAAAAAACATATCTAAAGCTTTATTCATTGCAACAATTATCGAAATACCTGGCGTCCATGGAGTTTGAGGCGGATTTTTCTGAGCATATTTTCTTGCAGCAAGTAAGCAAAAATAAAATCTTGGAATATCTGATTTTTCAATTAAAGGCCAAGCCTTTTTGCTAACGCTAATAAAAGATATTCCAGTTGGTGCACTAATTGCTTTTTGGGACCCACCACAAACTATATCAAGGTTCCAATCATCAACTTTAAGCTCTGATGCTCCTATTCCACTTATTGCATCAACAATTAAAATTGCTGGAGTATCTTTAACAATTTTTCCAACTGCTTCTATATCATTTAAAACACCTGTTGATGTTTCACTATGCTGTATTAAAACACCTTTAATATCAGGATTTTCATTTAGAGCCTTTTTAATGTCATCAGGATTAGCTGCACTTCCCCATTCATAATCTAAAGCAATTACATTAAGTCCAAAAGTGCTGCAAATCTTTTTAAATCTTTCACCAAAGTTGCCAACATTAACAACAAGAACTTTATCTCCTTTGCAAAATGCATTTGTAACTGCAGCTTCCATTGCTCCAGTTCCAGAAGATGTTAAAATAAAAACATCATTTTCAGTTTGCATAAACTTTTTTAATTTATCTATAACATCAGTAAAAATTTTTGAAAATTCTGGTGAACGATGATGCATTAAAGGTTTGCCATGTTCAAGCAATACCTCGTTTGGAATTGGCACTGGTCCAGGAGTCATTATGTAGCTTTTTCTCATTTTTATCCCTATCCTTTCTTTAAAACTATAGATATAAAATAATAAGTTACAGATAAAAAATATTTATTATTTAATATTATTTTTATATATACTCTATGTAACTGTTTTTTTCGCTATTTAAATCCGCTATTTAAATAATTATTTACATAACTTATAATTCACTTATAATCAATTATACATATGTTACTTGATCAACTACTTTTTACTTCCTCTGGTAATAGCAATTTTGCCTGTTCTTACTAACTCAATTATTCCATAAGGTCTTAATAATTCTTCCATCCCTTTTATTTTCCTGCTTGTACCAGTCATTTCAATTACTAAAGATTTTTTAGCAACATCTACGATACTTGCTCTAAAAATATTAGCAATTTCTAAAATTTCAGCTCTAGTATTATTATCAGTACTTACTTTTATTAATACTAATTCTCGCTCTACAATGTTAGAAGGATCCAACTCTTGGATTTTTAAAACATTAATTAGCTTATATAATTGTTTTGTTATTTGCTCTATACTGTGAGTTTCCGCATTCACTTCTAAAGTTATTCTTGAAATTTTTTCATCTTCAGTTGGTCCTACTGCTAAACTTTCAATGTTAAAGCCTCTTCGAGAAAAAAGCCCAGATATTTTTGCAAGTACACCTGCCTTATTCTCTACTAAAACTGATATTATGTGATTTGTGCTCATATTTCACCTATTTTACTTTTAAATATTTTGCTATTAAATTATTAATAAATATTTATGTTTGTATCAATTTGAATCAATCATATTATTTATTGGATGACCTGCAGGAACCATAGGCAAAACATTCTCCTCACAATCAATGTGGAAATCAACCAGTACAACATTATCAATTTCCAAGGCTTTTTTTATCATAGGTTCCACATCATCTTTTTGCAAAACTTTAAACCCAACTGCACCATATGCTTCTGCCAGTTTAATAAAATCAACGCTATCCCTTATGCAAGTGTGAGAATATCTTTTATTCCAGAAAAATTCCTGCCACTGCCTAACCATACCTAAATAGCCATTATTTAATATCATAACTTTTACAGGAATTTTATTTATAACTGCAGTAGCTATTTCTTGCACATTCATCTGGATACTTCCATCACCTGCAATATCAATTACATTTTTTTGTGGTTTCCCTACTTTAGCACCTATTGCTGCTGGCAGGCCAAAACCCATTGCACCTAAGCCACCAGAAGTTATAAATGTTCTGGGCTTAGTAAATTTATAATATTGTGCGGTCCACATTTGGTTTTGACCAACCTCAGTACAAATTATTGCATCTCCTTTTGTAATCTCATAAATTTTCTCAATTATATACTGAGGCTTTAATTTAGTTGACTGCCTATCATATTTAAGCGGGTATTGGTTTTTTAAATCAAATAAGTAATCAAGCCATTCTTTATGCCTTATAGAAATATTGTCATAATTTTTAGTTTCACCAGCTATTTCTTTAAATTTTATTATCAAATCTGATAAAACATTTTTTGCATCACCGACAATTGGTATGTTTACTTTTACATTTTTACCAATTTCAGCAGGATCAATATCAATATGAATTACATCAGCATTTTTAGCAAACTCAGAAAGTTTTCCAGTTACTCTATCATCAAATCTCACACCAATTGCAATTATCAAATCTGTATTGGTAAATGCAAGATTTGCATACTTAGTCCCATGCATTCCTGCCATTCCAAGAGAAAGTTTATCTGTTTCAGGAAAAGAGCCTTTCCCCATAAGAGTAGTTATTACCGGAATTTTTGTAATATTTACAAATTCTATTAATTCTTCACTTGCATTGGAAGAAATTATACCACCGCCTGCAAAAATTACAGGCTTTTTGCTTTCCAAAATTTTTTTCACAGCGTTAATAATCTGCTTTGGATTTCCTTTATAAGTTGGCTTATAACCTTCCAGGTGCAAGTTTGCTTTAGCATGTTCGTCTATCAAACTTCTTGAGATATCAACAGGAATATCTATTAGCACAGGACCTGGCCTTCCTGTCGAAGCTATATGAAATGCTTCTTTAACAATTTCCGGTAATTCTTTAACATCCTTTATTAAATAATTATGTTTAGTTATTGGTGCTGTAATCCCAGTTATGTCAGCTTCTTGAAAAGCATCTGTTCCTATTACATGAGTTGCAACTTGTCCTGTTATTGCAACAATTGGAATAGAATCCATGTAAGCATTTGCAATACCAGTTATTAAATTTGTAGCGCCAGGGCCAGAAGTCGCTAAACAAACTCCAGTTTTGCCAGTAGCCCTTGCATAACCATCTGCAGCATGAGCAGCACCTTGTTCATGACGAACAAGTATATGTCTTATATCGCTATCATATAAAGCATCATATATGGGTATGACCACACCGCCTGGAAAGCCAAAGATTACCTCTACGCCTTCTTTTTTTAAACAATTAACTAACATCTGTGCGCCTGTTATCTTACCCATATAGATCTCCCTTATACTTTTATTAATTAATATTTTTATTAGTTAATATATCTTTTTATTAATCTTATTTTTTGTAAAATTTTTGCTAATTTGTTCAAACACTATATAAAGATTATTAAAAAAATAAAAAACAATTTCAAAAGATATTAAAGCAATACTAAAAGTTGTAAAAGACTAAATTAGTAACAACTTTATAACAGTTTTTTGATTATACCATATTTTTAAAATTACAACAGCATAATCATGTATTTAAATCTAATTTTATTCTAAAATTGCACCTTTGGAGGCTGATGTTACCATTTTAGCATATCTATATAAATAACCTTGTTTTATTTTTAACTCTGGTGCTTTCCAACTTTTTTTCCTTTCACTGATTTGTTCATCAGACAACAACAAGTTTAAAGTATTGTTATCTATGTCTATTTCTATTAAATCGCCATTTTTTACTATTGCTATTGGTCCACCTTCTTGTGCTTCTGGTGAAATATGTCCAATTGATGCTCCTCTAGTTGCCCCTGAAAATCTACCATCTGTAATTAAGGAAACATCTTTATCAAGACCAACACCAGCAATTGCTGAAGTTGGAGAAAGCATTTCTCTCATTCCTGGACCGCCCTTTGGCCCTTCATATCTTATCACAACTACATTTCCTTTGTTTATTTTTTTAGACAAAATTGCCTTCATAGCATCTTCTTCACAGTCAAAAACTACAGCTTGGCCTCTATGTTTTAACATTGACTCATCTACAGCAGATTTTTTAACTACACAACCTTCTGGTGCTAAATTTCCCCAAAGCACAGCAAGTCCACCATCAGGACTATAAGGATTATCAACTGATCTAATTACTTGAGAATTTAATATTTCGCTATTTGCAATATTTTCTGCAACTTTTTTTCCTGTACATGTAATTAAATCCCCGTTTATTAATTTTTCCTTTAAAAGTTCGTTCATGATAGCTTGTATACCACCTGCAAAATATAAATCTTCAATATGATAAGGGCCTGCAGGGCTTATTCTGCAAAGATTTGGAGTTTTTTTACTTATTTCATTTACAAGCTTTAAAGAAAAATCTACTTTAGCTTCATGAGCAATTGCTGTAAGGTGAAGAATTGTATTAGTTGAACAACCTACTGCCATATCTACTGCAAGTGCATTTTTTACAGCATCTATATTTACTATATCCCTAGGCTTTATTTGCTTTTGGACAAGCTCCATTATTTTAGCACCAGCTTCCTTTGCTAAACGAAGTCTTTTTGAATAAACAGCTGGTATGGTGCCATTTCCTGGTAAAGCAATGCCAATTGCTTCAGATAAACAATTCATTGAGTTTGCAGTAAACATTCCAGCACAACTACCGCAAGTTGGACATGCTTCATTCTCTATTTTATTAATATCATCATCAGAGTATTTTCCTGCACTATAACCACCAACTGCTTCAAAACAGTTACTTAAATCTATAGATTTATCATTAAACCTTCCGGCTAGCATTGGGCCACCACTTATTAAGATTGCAGGAATATTCAGCCTTAAAGCTGCCATAATCATTCCAGGTATAATTTTGTCGCAATTTGTAACTAAAACTAACCCATCAAAACCATGTGCCATTACTACAGACTCTATACTATCTGCAATCAGCTCTCGGCTGGCAAGGGAATATTTCATACCTAGATGATTCATAGCAATCCCATCACATATACCAATTGTGGAAAATACTTGTGGAGTTCCACCGTTTGATAAAATACCCTCTTTTACAGATTCAACAATGTTATCAAGATACATGTGTCCAGGAATAATATTATTTGCTGAATTTACAATTCCAATCAAAGGTCTTGATAAATCTTCATCCGTAAATCCAAGTGCTTTAAATAAAGACCTATGCGGCAATCTTGAAATTTCTTTTTTTACAATATCACTTCTCAATTTTTCCTCCTAATAAATTTTTTATATTTTTATAATTTTTAATTTTTTTAGTAATTTAAAAAAGTACAGCATAAATTAAAAAAAGCTAGTTTTACACTGAAATAAAATAGAATGATTTGCTTTGGGTTTAAGAAAAAGATTTGATCATCCTACTTTATTACAGTGAAAAACAGACTAGTAAGATGACCAATAAAATGAATGATAAAATGACAAATAGAGCTATTGTAGACAATTTCTTAAGGTGTTGTATAGCATTTTTTGTTTTAAAGTTTAATATATTTCTATCTGTCATTTTTCTAAAGTGTTTAATGATACAAAATTAAATTAAAATTTAGTTTAAGTATAGCATACAAATATAGCATAATTAAAATTTATTAACAATACTTTTTAAAAATGATTTTTATAGCTACCTGTATAAAAAAATTAGCAAGAACAACAAAATTTAAATTTGTTTGCCCTTGCTAATTTATATGTTCTTGTTAATTTATATTTAAGCTATTTACTGAACTGTTTTTACTGAGCTGTCGTTGTTGCTGATGATGTTGCTCCTTGTTGTGCTTTAGATCTGTATTCTTGAGCAAGTATATGTCGCTGGTTTAAATTAAGAACAGCATTAAAATGATTAATTGCTTCCATATAATTGCCTGTTCTATAATTAATTAGTCCTTGTTTAAATTCTTCATCAACTAAACCTAAGGCATTTTGAACACCATTTCTATTTAGCATCTCTTTTAAGTCAACTGCAGGTCTTAAGTAATTATTGGTTGCATCAGTTCCCATTGTTAGCATTCCAATTACCATACCATTTGAATCAAGCACTGGGCCTCCACTATTACCTGGCCTTGCATCACCCTGTATTTGCAGTACTTCAGTCCCACCAATTATAATTTTTCCGCTAACTCTTCCTGTTGTTACAGTTGGATTTAATATATTATCTTGTCCAACCTCTGATGTCCAAGGATAGCCAATTATAGTTACCTCATCTAATGTTTCCATCATACCAGACTCACCAATTAAAAGGCTTGACAATGCTCCACCTGTTTGAGCTTGAACTTTAAGTATTGCAATATCTCTTTGCTCCCAAGGACTAAAATCAACAATTTCTGCTCTCATATAAGGTGTATTAATACTTGTTGCAAGACCAGATATTGCTTGATTAAATTGAACCAGCACTTCATGATTAAGCTTTGTATCACTTTTTTGACCCACCACTTTAAAATTTTCATAAATCCTATTCCAATCTTCATTCGTTAATACGTCATAGTAGTCTGGATATGCCTCATAAATATATTGATCCAGAATTTGCCATTTTAAATCAACTTCAGGAATATCTACTACATGCGCGCTGTTAAAATATGACCAGTTGATGGATTTACACAAAACCCTGTTCCATAATACAAATAAGAGTAATAAGGTCCAAAATAATTACTTCTGTTAGGGTCGTATACTAACCCATAATAATAAGATGTTATAGAGCAAACAGAAGGCTGGGCTAAAATTACAAGGTCTTTTGAAGTTAATTGGTATGTTTGAGCGGGAGCTTGGATTTCAGGAGAAACTTGTTGAGTCTCCTGAGTTTGATCTTGCTGTGCAGGACCACCTTGACTTTGTTGAGCAGTCACAAGAGTTTTAGCTAAGTTTTTGGGAATACAGCTGCTAAGCAAAAAGCATACAATAAGAATTAAAATCGCAAAACTTATAATAATTATCTTTGAAAAATTTTTTTCATAATATTTCCCCCTTTTATTTAATGCTTGAATTGATTTTTAATTTTGAACTTTATAATAATTTAAATTTTATTTTTAATGTTAAGGAAAGTATAAAAAAAGTAAACTAAGATCAAGATACTATTAAATATTTAAAAATTTCCAAGGGCTTAAACAATAAAAATATAAACAATATTATTAAATATTTTGTATATCTTATTAATATTAAGAATTTTCTTTATGTTTAAAAGAGCAAAACTTTCACTAAAACCAACAAGCTATTTGCTATTATTATCTACATTTAATTATATTTTAAATATATATAGTCAATAAAAATGTTTAAACCATTTTTATATTAAATAAAACAAAAAAATATAACAAACAATTAAAGATTTTTTTATATATTAAAAATTTAACAAATTTTTATAATAATTAAAATATTGAGGAATGATTACACTTGCATCAAACATTTCTGCTTTTTTTCTAGCATTTATACTCATTGTTAAATGAGATTTTTCGTCAGAAATAATTTCTAAAGATTTTTCTGCAATTTCGTCTAAATTATCAGGTTCAATTAAAAAGCCATTAACCCCATCATCAACAACTTCTTTTAATCCTCCATTCTTAGTTCCAACAACAGGAACTGAAAAACTCAATGCTTCAAGAGCTGAAAGACCAAAAGATTCACTTTTAGAAGGTAGCAAATACAAATCGCTTGCATTTAAAACAGGCTTAATATCCTCAAGTAATCCTAAAAATAAAACTTTATCCTCAATTCCAAGTTTTTTACATATAATCTTACACCATGAAACATCAGGCCCTTCACCTACCAACAATAATTTTGCAGGCACTTCTTTAATAATTTTACAAAAAGCTTTAATTATATTTGCAACATTTTTAACTGGTCTAAAATTAGAAATATGGCTTATAACTTTATCCTTACTCTTAATAAATTCATAGCCAATTAAATCATTAAAAATTTTTTTTCTTTTAAAATCATCTATATCAAAAACCATTTTATATTCATTGGTGTCAACAAAATTATATATAACTTCAATTCTATCCTCTTTAATACCAAAAGTAGAACACGTAGCATCTTTTAAAAACTTTGATACACATGTTATGCCATTACTGTTCTCAATACTAAATTTTGTTATTTTAAAAAAAGAGTGATGATTTCCAACTAAAGTAATATCTGTACCATGCAAAGTGGTAACAAATTTTAATCTATTATCTCCAAGAATTTTTTGTGACAAAAAAGCACTTGTTGCATGAGGCATAGCATAATGAACATGTAGTATATCAAGCTCTTCTTCTTCAAAAACTTCAGAAATTTTTACACTTAATGATAAAGTATATGGAGGATATCTAAATAACGGGTATGCCATAACCTCAACTTCATGAAAATAAATATTTTTATATCCTTTATTTAATCTAAACGGCAAACCATAACTTATGAAATGAACAAAATGTCCTCGCTTTGCCAGCTCAATTCCTAATTCTGCAGCAACAGCGCCACTCCCCCCATATGTTGGATAACATACAATTCCAATTTTCATAATTAAAAAAACCTTTGCTTATTAAATTTGCCCAAGATATTTAAAAAATTCAATAGGATTTTCAATTTTTATACTTTCCTCAATGTAATATGGCTCTCCATAGTCTGATTTAATTTTTAATCCATAAAATTTATCTCTGTTATAAATTAACTGACGAAAGTATTTAGAATTAATAAAAGTATTTTTATTTACAAAGTCCTCTTTGTTTAAAGAAAAGTTAAAATTACCAGAATCGTTACTAGAATTGTTAAAATAACCACTGTCAGGACTATTACTAAAGCTATTATCATAACCGCTATTAAAACTGTTATCAGGACTGTTACTAAAGCTGCTATCAAAATTTTCAGTATAATAATTTTTATTATCTCTTGTTAAATAAAGTTGTGACTTATATGCCCTACATGCTTTCATTTTTAAATGATAATAATTTGAGATATCTACAATAAAACTTGGTGTAAATTGATAGTGAAGCATATAAGAAATAACTATATTTGGTCTGTGCGCTTCTTTTAACTTTTCTACACTATACTGCCTTTTAAGGCTATTTATCTTTAAACTCTCTTTCAATTTATCTTGAATTTTACTTTGCATTTTTTTTGGAATTTGATCTTGTATTTTATCTTGAACTAAGTTATTTTTTTCTTTCTTTATACTTACAGGATATTTTACTAACCCAGAAAAAAACAAACTTTCTTTTAAAAGCTTATAAGAATTTTCATGGTCTGGGTGCCTGTCTATAAAATATGGTATAAGCGCCATTTTAGGTCTATACTCTCTTATTACTTCAATGACTTTTAAAATATTTTTTTTACTATTATTAATAAAACAATCGCCTAAATTTAAATTAATTCTTAAATCTAGCTTTAAAATTTCTGAAGCTTTTTCTGTCTCAAGTCTTCTTGTTTTAATGCTGCCACGAGTTGACAGTTCACCTTCTGTTAAATCTACTATTGCAGTTTTATAACCTAAGTCTTTTAATTTTAACAACAGTCCACCACAGCCAATCTCTGCATCATCTGGATGAGGGCTAAAAGCAATTACATCAATATTCATTTAAAAATCACCCATAAAATTTTTTCATATTTTCTATAAATTTTTATATATTTATAAATATATAAACTTATGATAATTATTATCAAAATTTACTAATTTTAAAAGATTTTCAATCAAATCAAACCCATATTTATTTATAAAATAAAATATATTAATAATTTTCTCTTGAGTGTTGTTTAAAGGAAAAACATTAAGATAAATTTTATCTAAATCTTTTTTCAATAATTCATTTTTAAGCAAATGTTCATTCATAATTTTATTTTTTAATTTCTTAATTTCTTTTTTGAAATTTTCATTTATTCTATTAAATGAAGAGCCAACATATATATCATTATTAGTTAAATACTTTCTAAGACTTTCAACCTTTGATAAAACTTCAATTTCAAAGTTTTGTAAAACATTTTCAACATCACTTCCAACATTTTCTTTAAATAATTGCTTTTTTAAATTATCATAACTTAAATCTAAATCTTCTAAATTAATATTTAATCTTTTAATAGATTTTTCTACACTTTTCTCTATAAACGTCGCTGAAAATCTTGGATAAACTATACTGCATTTCATTTTAAATAAATCATAAACATCTTTAAACTGTGCAAAATAGCTAACCTCACCTGGACCACAAATAGTGCACAAATTAGGAAAAATCTTATCCTGCAGCACTGCTCGTAATAAAACATTTAAACTAACCGCCCTAACATTTTTTTGTATTAAGTCTACTAATTGATCTTTTGAAAAATAGCTGTCTTTATATATAAAAATTTTACCAATCTTGTCATTAGTCTTATTACTTATACAATTATTTATCTTATTATTTAGTTTAAATTTATCATAACTATTGCTAGAGTCATTATCATAATTATTCTCATAATTATAATCATTTTTTTTGTCATATTTATCATATATATATATTTTATTTCTAAAACCATTTTCAGTAATAAAAAAATTTAATGTTTTTTCAGAAATTTTAATTTGGTTATGATAGCCCTTTATCGAAAGCTTTTGAGATTGTTTTGTTATTTTTTTCTTTATATTTTCAGAATTTTCTAAATCAAAAAAAACAGTTTCAAGCGCTAATTCCTTTATTAATTCAATAGAAGGATCAACAATTACAAGCCCCTCTGAGCTAAAAAGTTTAAGCAGTATTTTTGAAAAAAATATATTTGGCGAAATATTTCCTTGTTCATTTTTTATATTAATATTAATCTTATTGCAAAGTTTAATGGAAAGCTCGCTTATCAAATTTTCAAAAAAAAGTTTAATAGTGTCTGTAAAATCAGTTTTTGGAAGCTCTAACAAAAAATCTTCTATTTTATTTTTTATAAATTCTATATTTAAAGCAATATCTGAAAATCTTTTTTGTTCGGTAAAGTCAATTTCAAAATGATTTACAGTATTTTGTTTAAAAATAAAAACATTGTTAATCTGTGAAATATTGCTGTCATCAGAAGCATTCCAAAATAAAGGAATAACCTTCTTGCATAGCATATCAGATAATATCTTGCTTAATTTAATCACTGAAATAGCTTTAAAAATAATAAAAAGTGGTCCTGTTAAAAATCCTGGCTGCTGTCCAGCTATAACAGTAAAAGCATCATTTTTTAAATAATTAATATTTTCAATAGTTTTTCTTGAGCAGCCTAATTTAGTATTGTAATCTAACAATGCTATTGCTAATTTTTCTCTTTGGCTAGATTTATAGTTTGATGTTATATACTCAGCATGTTTAAAATAATCTTCTGGTTTTTTATAATTATAAAAAAAACTATCAGATAACTTTTCGTAATTAAAAATATAGTCATAAAAAAGATTATTGTAATAAAATTTCTTTGCTTTTATTTGTTCTAATAAATACATGCTTATAATCATATATTAAAAAAACAATTTATAAAATGGAAAAAATAAAGAAAATTTATTTGTGTGTTAACATAAAAACATTTTTTAAAATATTTTTAAATTATTCTTTATTTTTTTCATTTTTACTATAGAATATTTAAATATAAATCATTAATATCTTTAATCCATAAAGGAGGAGTAATGGAAGCGTATTGCGTAAAATGCAAATCAAAAGTTGAAGTTAAAGACCCTAAAGAAGTTGTTATGAAAAATGGAAGAGCAGCTATTAATGGAACATGTTCAAAATGCGGAACAAAAGTATTTAAAATTAAATCAAAAAATGACAAGTAATTTTTAAACAAAGAGCTTAATTTAAATTTTAATTTTTGATATTAAGTTCTGTTATTATTATTAATAAGCTTTTTTATTTGTTCTTTTAAAATTAAAAATAAATACTTTTTAAAGTGACAAAAAACTATTTTTACAAAATTGTAAAAATTCTATTCAAAAAGTATAAAATTTCTCCCAATTTTATCTAGTTTTTTAATTTTATACTTAATTTTTTGAACATTTAATTAAAGTTTATCACTCTTGTAAAATACTTATAGAACACTTATAAAATAACAATATAGTAATATTACACTATATACAGGACATAATAAATATAATGCTAAATAATGTTTAAAAACTTTAAAAGTTTATATAATAAAATATAGCAAAGGAATTGAAAATTAAAATACCGAAAGTTTATAAAAAGCTTTCGGTATTTTTTTTATACTTAAACAATTTGGTCATTGAAAAATAAAAAAAATTAATTAAAATAAAATAAATTTAATTTAAAGAAGGAAAAAAGTCATGGAAGAAACTAATTTACATCCAAAGTTTGCTTTTTTTAAAGGAAAAATAATTCCCATTGAAGAAGCTAAAATTGATATTAGAACAAATGCACTACAATATGGAACAGCAATTTTTGAAGGCATCAGAAGTTATTGGTCTAAAGAAGAAAATTGCAGTTATGTCTTTAGAATGGAAGACCATTATAAAAGGCTTTTTAAAAACTCTAATATAATTCAAATTAAAATTAATTATACAATTAAACAGCTTTGTGATATTACTTTAGAGCTTTTAAAGAAAGAAAATTACACTGAAGATTGTTATATTAGGCCTTTTGCTTATAATAGTGGGTTAAAAATTGGCCCTAAGCTTACAGGTATTGAACAAGATCTTTTTATATATACCATTCCGCTTGGCGAATACCTTGATATAAACAAACCTATAAATGTTTGCGTTTCATCGTGGACAAGAATTGCTGACAACAGTATCCCGCCAAGAGCAAAAATAGCAGGCTCTTATGTTAATTCTGCCCTTCAAAAAACTGAGGCTTTAAGCAACGGATATGATGAGGCAATTGTTTTAACTTCCGATGGCCAACACGTCAGCGAAGGCAGTGCAATGAATGTTTTTATGGTCAAAGATGGACAATTAATAACACCTCCAGTTACTGATGATATATTAGAAGGGATAACTAGAGATACTGTTATTAAAATTTCTGAAAGCGAGCTTGGAATAAAGACAATTGAGCGTTCTATTGACAAAACAGAGCTTTACACCGCAGATGAATTATTCTTTTGTGGTACAGGAGCCCAGATATCTCCAATCGGCACTGTTGATAGAAGACCAATTGGGACAGGTAAAATTGGTAAAATAACAAAACAGTTGCAAGAAATTTACTTTAATTTAGTAAAAAACAAAATTAATAAATATTCTAGCTGGTGTACAAAAGTTTAAAAATAATTACAAGAGTTTAAACACTTTAAATACCATTAAATTAAAAACATCAGCTTGTGCAAAGTTGTTGTTTTTTTCAATCGAAAATCCTCCCATATTTCAATTGAAAAATACCCCACTTAATTTACAAAAATTTTAAAGAAAGTTTTATCTTTACATTTCATTTCTAAAAGTATACCATTTCAGTATACTATGAGAAACACAAATGTACCAAAAATTAATAAAATAATTTCTCTTGTAGAAAATTTACCTTATTTTAATTTTTCTGACATTGTTCCAGTGGAAAAAAATAAGACTTACCTTAAAGTACTATTTTCCCGATATGAAAAGAAAGAAAAGCTATTTAGGCTAAAAAAAGGATTTTATACCACCAAAGAATATGTAGACCAGAGTCAAAAAAGCAATATATTTTCTTCTTATTTAGAGTTTTTAGCAAACATATTATACCAGCCTTCATATTTAAGTTTAGATTACATTCTTTATAGATATAATCTTATAACCGAAATGCCGGTTAATTTTACTTCTATAACCATAAAAAAGACTGCTAAATTTTCAAATAAATTTGGCAACTTCTTTTATCATAAAATAAAAGATAGTCTATTTCTTGGATTTCAGATAATAAAAGAGGCTGATTTTACCCTATTTAAAGCAACTAAAGCTAAAGCTCTGTTTGATTTTCTTTATTTACGAAAAAATTCTTTAATCGATAAAAGAGCAGTAGAAGAATTAAGATTAAATCTGAATAATTTCAACAAATCTGATTTAAAAGAGTTTGAAAAATACTTTCAACTGGAAGGTTCTAAAAAAATGGAGGAAATCTTTAACTTGTTATGGAAAACGTAAAAATATTTTTGAAAAACCTATTAGCAAAAACAACTTCAGAGAATATTCTTTTTAAAAGAAATCTTTTAAAAGAATACCTTCAGATAATAGTCCTTGATTTTATTTATTCTCAGCCCAAGTATAGTAATTTAATTTTTTATGGAGGTTCATGTCTTTCTCATTGTTTTGGTCTGCCTCGTCTTTCTGAAGATCTTGATTTTGTTGATATAGAAAACGAAATAAAGATATCAGAGTTAGCAAAAGATTTAGAAAATTATTTTATTAAAAATACTGATTTAAATTTAGTTACCAGTAGCCAAAAATTCAGAATATATTTAAAATTTCCAATTCTTTATGAATTAAATATAGCAAAGGAAAAGGAGGAATCCAATTTAATTTTTCTAAAAATTGAAGCTTACAAAAAGTTTGATTTTTGCAAAAATTATAGAATCGAAATTATTCCTTTATTTAAATTCAATAAATCCGTATTAATAAGAACCTTTGACCTTTCCACTTTAATGTCTACAAAAATTAGAGCTATTCTATACAGAAAATGGGAGAAGACAGATAAAAATGGCAGGGTGCTAATTAAGGTCAAAGGAAGAGACTACTTTGATTTGATGTGGTATTTTGAAAAAGGAATCAAACCAAACATAGATTGTATTGAAGATGTCGAAAATATAGATGATTTAAGAGAAAAACTTTTAGAAATTGTAAATAAAATTGACTCAAGAAGCATACAGTTAGACCTTGAACCACTAATAGAAAATGAGACTTATATTATAAATCTTAGTAAAAATATAAAAGAAATATTATTGAGGCAAC